>CAYWBX010000761.1:0-1938 GCA_964456015.1 uncultured Hyphomicrobiaceae bacterium
TCCCGGCTGCAGCAGCAGGACGCCCTGCGCCCAGGCCGACAGCTTGAGCATGACGGAACCGTCCGAGTGTGCGAGCGATGATGGCAGCGTGAGCAGTCCGAGCACGAGCTGCACCCACAGGATGATGAGGATGGCAAGATCCATCGTCGTCGTCGTCATGCGAATGCGCGGGTCGAAGAGACGGCGGTGCAGCAGAAGGGTCAGTCCGACGAAGCAGACGGCGCCGGCGATGCCGCCCGCGGTGACCGCGAGCATCTGCTTCTGCTCGACCGTTATGAAGAGCGTGTAGATCGACTTCGGCGTGAGCAGGCCGATGAGATGGCCGAAGAACAGGAAGATGATGCCGAAGTGGAAGAGGTTTGAGCCCCAGTAGAGCTGCCGGCGCCGGAGAAGCTGGCTCGAGGAGGCGCGCCAGGAGTACTGATCACGCTCGAAGCGGAACAGCGAGCCCACGACGAAGAAGCCGATACACACATAAGGGTACCAGACGAAGAGGATGTGGAAGAGGATGTCGCGCATGGGCCGGGCTCCTTATCGCGAACGAGAGTGAGAGGTGGTGACGATGGTGCGGGGCGCGCGCAACGGGGCCGCAACGCCGGGGGCCGGCCGCGTCGCCGCTCTGAGCTTCGGCAGGAGGGCGTCCTTGCCGCAGCTGTTCTCTGCTCCGGGGCCGAACCGAACCTCCTCGTCCATCCACTGCGCATCGAGTGCGGCGAGGTCGTTCGGGTCGTCATCCGGGATTGCGGCAAGGCTGCGCACCTCGACCGTCGCGGGGTCCGCCTCGGCGAGCTCGGCAAGGGCCTCGAACACGGCCGCATAGCTCGAGTTGCGCCGCTTGAGGCGCTCTGCGAGGGCCGCCAGGATGTGCGCCGGCTGAGAGAGAAGTTCGAGCGCCTCGGCGAGCGGCCGCGTGGAGAGAAATTCGAGGAAGAGCGGCAGGTAGTCCGGCAGCTCGCTGACGCCGATCTCGAGGCCGGCTTTTCGGTAGACTTCCATCAGGTCGACCATGGCTTGGCCGCGGTCGCGGCTCTCGCCGTGCACATGCTCGAAGAGATGCAGCGAAAGCGTTCGCGTCCTGTCGAACAGAAGGCCATAGCGCTCCTGCAGATCGAAGAGATCGCGCGTGGCGAGCTCGCCGAGCAGAACCTCGATCCGCTCCATCGTCTGTCGCCGCAGAAGCGCTTCGGATTTCAGGGTCTCCGCCATTGCGGGCACCGCGGCGACGAGTGCCTCGCTCGGATAGGTCAGCAACGCGGAGAGCACCTTGAGCGTTCGGGTCATCACACCGTCTCCCGGTTCCTGCGGGGCGCCCGCGAGCGTCCACCGAAAAGGTTCACATCGGCCGTCCGCCCGTCCGAGCAGTCGCCGCCGAAGGAGAAGCCGCAACTGCCGCGCAGCTCGTAGGCATCCTCGCCGATCTCGCGATGCGTGGTCGGGATGACGAAGCGGTCCTCGTAGTTGGCGATCGCCATGATCTGGTACATCTCTTCGATCTGCGAGCCCTTGAGACCGACGCGGGCCGCGATCTTCTCGTCGATGACGCCGTCGACGGTCTTGGCGCGCATATAGGTGCGCATGGCGATCATGCGTTCGAGGCCGAGGGCGACGGGCTCCTCGTTGCCGGCGGTGAGCAGGTTGGCGAGATAGCGAAGCGGGATGCGCAGGCTGCGCACGTCCGGCATGACGCCGTCGCTGCCCATCTTGCCCGCCTCCGCCGCCGACTGGATCGGCGAGAGCGGTGGCACGTACCAGACCATGGGAAGCGTGCGGTACTCGGGATGCAGCGGGAAAGCGACCCGCCATTCCATGGCCATTTTCCAGACGGGCGAGCGCCGCGCCGCCTCGAGCCAGCTCTCGGGCACGCCATCCTTGCGCGCCTGGGCGATCACCGCCGGGTCGTTCGGGTCCTTGAAGACCGCAAGCTGGGCCTCGTAGAGC
>CAYWBX010000762.1:0-1926 GCA_964456015.1 uncultured Hyphomicrobiaceae bacterium
GCTTGCCGGCACGTTTTTCGTCCCGGACGCTCCGCCGCCGCCTGCCGGCGTCAGCGTCACCGGAAAAAGATGGGAATAATTATCTTTCGCTGCAGCGCATGAGGGACTAATTGTCTCGGGCGTCTATTGGATAATCGATGTCCACACTTCTTATCACGCACCCCGCCTCCTACGATCACCTTAATCCGACGGGGCACCCCGAGCGGCCCGAGCGGCTGCGTGCGATCGAAAGTGTGCTCGAACAGGAACAGTTCCAGACGCTGGCGCGCGAACAGGCGCCAGCGGCTAGCCTCGAAACCGTCGCGCTGTGCCATCCCATGGACTACATCGAGGAAATCCGCGACGCGGCGCCTAAGGATGGATTCGTGCGGCTCGACGCCGACACTTCGATGTCGCCGGGCACTTTCGAGGCGGCGTTGCGCGCGGTCGGAGCCGTCGTACGCGCGGTCGACGAAGTGGTGAGCAAGAAAGCCGCCAATGCCTTTTGCGCCATGCGTCCGCCCGGCCACCACGCCGAAACGGTGCGGCCGATGGGCTTCTGCATTTTCAACCAGGCCGCGATCGCGGCGCGCTACGCCCAGAAGCGGCATGGACTTGGCCGCGTCGCGGTGGTCGATTTCGACGTGCATCACGGCAACGGCACGCAGGAGATTTTCTGGGCCGACCCCACGCTCATGTACTGCTCCACCCACGAGATGCCGCTCTACCCCGGCACCGGCGCGGTGTCCGAGCGCGGCGAGCACGACAACATCGTCAATGCGCCGCTGCGCGCAGGCGATGGCGGAGAGGAATTCCGCGCCGCCATGGAAACGCGCATCCTGCCGCGGCTATTCGCCTTCGGTCCGGAATTGATCATCATTTCGGCCGGCTTCGACGCCCATATGCGCGATCCCCTCGCCAATCTGCAGTTGAGCGAGACAGATTTCGGCTGGGCGACGCGGAAAATCATGGAGGTCGCCGACAAGACCGCGCAGGGCCGCGTGGTGTCGACGCTGGAAGGCGGCTATGACCTCGAGGGTCTGTCGCGATCTGTCGCCGCGCATGTGATCGCGTTGATGCGAGGTTGATACTAGGATAATTGGGGCGATTCGCCGCTCCGCAGGCAGCCGAGCCAGACAGGTTTGCAATGGCCGACAACAGCAACGCCGACGTCAAGCGCCTGACATTTGAGCGGGCGATCGAAGAGCTCGAGACGATCGTCAAGCGACTTGAAGAGGGCAAGGTGCCGCTCGAAGAGTCGGTGGCAATCTATGAGCGCGGCGAGGCGCTCAAGCGCCGCTGCGAGGAGTTGCTGCGCCAAGCCGAAGCACGGGTCGAGAAAATCACCCTCGATGCCGCGGGCAAGCCGACCGGGACTGAGCCCTTGGACGTGAATTGATTCGTGGCGGTCCGCTGGTTCGCCAAGGTGCGCCTCGGCGGCGGCGACTGCCATGGTCGCCCACGCAGGAGCCACCCAGACGTGCGCGGTAAGATGCGGCCGCCCGTCTGGGAAAGCCTTCCGGCAGCCAAGTTGGCTTACAAAGGGCGCACCCCGATCCTTTTTGGCGCCTGCGCCCGGAAACCGGCCCCGTGCCAGGCGTATCATGTTTGCATTGGTTGAATTTCCTAGGCATTCCAATCTAATGTAGGATTGAATTGGGGGGGCGGCCCTGGGGCGGCCTGCGCCTTTTGGTTGCGTCCTCGTAACATCAGTTGTGGAGATTGTTGGTGTCCGAACCGTCGAAGACGCCCCTGCTTGACCTGATTCACACGCCGGACGACCTGCGGCGGCTCAACGAGGGCCAACTGCGGCAGGTTGCCGACGAGTTGCGCACCGAGACAATCGACGCGGTGGCGGTCACGGGAGGCCATCTCGGCGCCGGCCTCGGCGTGGTCGAGCTCACTGTCGCTCTGCATTACGTGTTCGACACTCCGCGCGACCGCCTC
>CAYWBX010000763.1:0-1922 GCA_964456015.1 uncultured Hyphomicrobiaceae bacterium
AGCTCCTGAAGGAAGCCGGCCAGGAAAACCTGAAATTCGTGCTGTGGAACCGCAATCTGGCGATGCCCTACACGCCCGCCGGTATCTTCCTGGTCGACCAGTGGCGGCAGATCGGCGTCACCGCCGAGCACAAGCAGTCGGACACCGCGCCCTATATCGCCGCGATGAACAGCGGCAATTACGAGGTGGCGATCGACTTCTCGAACCTGTTCAACGACGACCCGACGCTCGCCCTGACCAAATACCTGTCGCACAAGAATAACCCCCTCAACCTGTCGAGGGCCAATGACGAGGAGATCGACCGGCTGTTTGAGCTTCAGTTGCGCGAGCGCGACGTTGAAAAGCGGAAGATGCATATCCGCGCGCTGGAGAAACGGCTGTTCGAGCAGGCCTACCAGCAACCGCTGTTCTGGTGGCACCGGATCGTACTGACGCACAAGACGCTGATGGGCTGGCAGATGTCGCCGAGCCACAATCTCGGCCAGCAGCTCGAGGGCGTCTGGCTGGATACGTAGCCGTTGCCGCTGCCTCGGACACCTTCTACCCTTGAGGGAAAGGGTGTCCGGGCACGGCCTTTCGCCCGGCTCGCGCTGCGCGCTCGCAACTCTCTTGCTCAGGCAGAGAGGGTAACGGAGCAAGCGGCGCCGACACGGAAAATTCGACCATGCTTCGCTATACCCTTCACCGCGTTCTGCTGATGATCCCGACATTGCTTGGGGTCGCCGTGCTCGTGTTCTTCATGCTGCGGGTGGTGCCCGGCGACATTGTCGAAGTGAAGCTTCGCGGGGACGGCGGCAACGTCACCCAGGCAGTGGTGGAGGCCGAGCGAAAGCGCCTCGGCCTCGACCGGCCATTGCTCACCCAGTTCGGCGAGTGGATGGTCAACATGGCGAAAGGCGACTTCGGCATTTCGATGTGGACTGAGCGCCCGGTGATCGAAGAGATATCGCTTCGCCTCGAATTGTCGTTGCAGGTCGCGCTGATGGCGACCATCATCGCGGTCCTGCTCGCGATACCGCTGGGCACATTGGCGGCGCTGTACCGCGACACCTGGATCGACTATCTCGTCCGCATTCTGACCATCGGCGGGCTGTCCATTCCCTCCTTCTGGTTCGGCATGCTGATCATGCTGAGCCTCCTGGCCTTCTTCAACTGGCTGCCGCCGATCACATTCACGCCGTTCTACGTGGACCCCTGGGCCAATTTCACCCAACTGATCTGGCCGGCCATGGCGGTCGGCTACCGCTATTGTGCGGTGGTGGCACGCATGATCCGGTCCTCTCTGCTCGAAGTCTTGAACGAGGACTATATCCGCACCGCGCGCGCCAAAGGTGTCTACGAGAAGCTTGTGATCTCGCGGCATGCGCTGCGCAATGCGCTGTTGCCCGCCATCACCGTCATCGGCCTGGAATTCACCTTCCTGATCGGCGGCCTCGTGGTCACCGAACAGGTCTTCAACCTCAATGGCATCGGACAGCTGTTCGTGCAGAGCGTCGCGCGCAACGATTTTATGCTGATCCAGGGCATGGTGATGCTGATCGCCACCTTCTACGTCTTCGTAAACCTGATCATCGACCTGCTCTATGCGGTGTTCGATCCACGCATTCGCTACGGTTGATCGCCATGGCCGTCGTTACGCTCGAAACCGCACCGACCCGCAAACCGCGCGGCCCGATTGCCGAATTCGTCGTACAGCAGCCGCTCGGCGCAATTTCGTTCGTCATCATTACGGCGATGATGTTCGCCGGCATATTCTCGGAATGGGTCGCACCCTACGACCCTCTGCAGATCGACTTCGCCGCGATCCTGTCGCCGCCCTCGTGGGAGCACTGGTGCGGAACCGATGCCTATGGCCGCGACATCTGCTCGCGCCTGATCTACGGCTCGCGCACCGCGCTGATCATCGGGTTCTTTTCATCTTT
>CAYWBX010000764.1:0-1921 GCA_964456015.1 uncultured Hyphomicrobiaceae bacterium
GGCGAAGCAGTGTGTGGTGTCATGGTGGTGGCGCCCCGGTGCCGCCTAACGACCCCAAGCTCAGCGACCCGGCCCACGAGGGCGTCCGATTGCAACCTGGACGCGATGGCCGGGTTCGCTGCAGCGCATGGTTAGGCGTCATGGTTTTCACTTCAACTTGTCCAGCGCGTCCTTAAAGTTCCGCTCGTTGAACTTGCTGCCGTCAAAAAACCTGTCGAGGGTGATGAGCGTCATCGCGACGACGACCTCATTACCGTCATACTGGTCCACCTCTTTGAGCCACCTCTGAACAGCATCCTTCGACAAACTCTTCAATCGTGACAGATACCTGTCAGCCGCAGTCTGACTGTAGCGGTCTTTGTCGTAAAGACCGTCAATGGGCAGGAGCATTGCAGCGACCGCGTATTCAGCGGTGTCAGGCGTGAACTCGTCTAGCGTGGACTTCCATGCCTTGACCGTCTCAGGCGTCAACGAGTCTAGCCGCTTCAGTGCGTTCGTCGCCACGGTGGGTTTGATGCTCGCCCCCTCGAACAAGAAGCTCATCCTGGACACGAAGAACATCAGGAATCGAGCGCCACCTGTGCCCTCGAACTGCTGGCCTGTTGCCTTCTTCATGCCACCTGCAAAATCTGCGGCCACGGCGGTCACGGACTTCATTCTCTCGGTCTGCATCTGCATCCCCTTGGAATTCAGCTCGGTCTTGTTCTTGCCCGTCCACATGAGGATTGGCTCTCCCAAAACTGGAAGGGTGGCTCTCAAATCAGTCGATGTGACCGTCGGCGAGCCGCTGGACGTGTCAGTGGTCGGCTTTGGTGCAGCAAGTGTGCGGAGGAGTGTCTGCATTTGTCGCGCGAGCTTTAGCTCGTCGTCGCTGACTGGAAAGCGGCGCCTCAACTGGTCGTCGGTGGCCCCATCCCGCTCCATCCATACGACGCTCTGGATGACCTTCTGGGTCGAGCCGGTAGGCAACGTCTTTGGCAACGACAACCTGCCGGGCATCAAATCCGCCACACGCGGGTCGGGTGGGGAAACCGTAAATGTGTCAGTTGCGGTGGGATTGTCTTTGTGAAAATCCAAACAGTAAGCCTCAACAACGTAGGTATGCTCTCGGTCGTCGCTCAGAACCATCTCGGAGCCTGGCCGATATGCTTGGCCCGTCGTGCGCTCTCCTTTGATGATGTTACCAGCCATGTTCTGAACCTTGCCGGACGTGCTGGTGAAAACCGTCCCGGATGCCAGTGTGATGCGTAAAGCCTCGGGCGTGAGCCGGCTCGCAGTGACCTGAATCGCATCGCCGGTGGAACCTCCAAGCCCCGTCACCTTCACTTTGACTTTACCGTCTCTGACGGCTTGGTGAAGCGGGATGGTCTCCGCTGCTGATGCCGCGAGGACAATGGTGAAAAGAACGCTCAATGCGTTCAGCAGTCTGAGGCTGTTCGTGGTTTTCATTTTGTTTTGATTCACGGCGTTGATGGCGCGTAATGACGCCTAACAATTGATTGTCATGTCATTTTGACCTGATAACGTGATATTGGCCGGGTTTTCCGGCGGTCTTGACCTGGGCCAATATCAGGCGCATCATCAGGCTAGAGCATCGCCTCGACGGCATGGAAAGTCAAACCGAAAGAACACCCGTGCCCGCGCCCCGGCTGCTGGAGCAGGTGCGGGCGGTGATGCGCCTGCACCATTATTCGCTGCACACGGAGCGGGCCTACGTGGACTGGATTCGACGCTACATCCGTTTCCACCGGATGCAGCGGCGGGAAGACCTGGCGGGCGGGGAGGCGAAGATCGAGGCGTTCCTGACGGATTTGGCGGTGAACGGGCGGGTGGCGCCGGCCACGCAGAATCAGGCGATGAACGCGCTGGTGTTCCTGTATAAGCGGGTGCTGCAAGTGCCTTTGGATGAGGCGATTGCCGC
>CAYWBX010000765.1:0-1919 GCA_964456015.1 uncultured Hyphomicrobiaceae bacterium
GACACCGAGGGCGTGCTCGCCGGCGACATCGACCAGTTCATCGAGGCGGCCCTTGCCCAGCGCATCAAGGGCGGCGGCCCGGCCAAGGTCGACGACATCGAGTAACGCCGGCGGGCCGCTGCCGCACGCAACCGCCGCGCCCAGTCATGCCGGCCGCCGCGCCCCCTGCGCGCGACGCCGGCTCGTCCGCGCATCAACGAGTGGGGCCACCGGCGGCGAGATGCGCCCGCCACCGCACCAGGCTCGCTTCGGGCCACAGCTGCTTACGATCGTAAAACTCCGGCACGGCCGGCACATTGTCGGGAAGCCGGACCCACGGCTGCTTCGAGGACGTGAAGATGTGAATGTCCGGCGGCAGCCGGTCCGGCTCGTCGAGCGTGCCGACGCGAACGAATGCGATTTGGTCACCGGCCCCCGCATAATGGCTCCAGAGCGCCACGTAGCACTTCGGGCAGCGGTTGATCTTCTGCCCCCTGCCGCTCTCGGACGGCGTCGGCACCTCGATCGGCCGGCCCTGCATCAGGTCGAAGCGCGCCATCTCGATCATCGCGTTGACGGCAAACGCGGAGCCCGTCTCGCGCTGACACCATCGGCAATGACAGCCATGCACGAAGAGCGGACGCGACAACATCCGGTAGCGCACGGCACGGCAGGTGCAGCCGCCCTCGAACACATTCTCGACAGTTTCGGCTGCGGCATTTTCCATTCGGGAACTCCACGCGTCGGACCGCACCTTCGGGGCCGTCGCAACCAACACCGACCTCTTGCCCGCGCGTCCCACGCTCTCGGACATCGGGCGCCACCCGCGTCCTCGAGCCATCCTACATTTTCAAGAGCATCAGGTCCGTGTCGTCCGGCTTGGCGCCGGCCTGTGTGAGCATCGCGTGCACCTGCCCGCGATGGTGAGTCTGATGGTTGAAGAAGTGCGTTACAAGGAACCACAGCGGCTTCTCCCGCCGCGCCTGCGAAGCGCCGGAGAACCACACGAGATTGCCGTAGAGCCACGCCGGATCGAGCGCGTCCGCCCAGGCGATCAGCGACTGGTCGAAGGCGACCCGCTCGCGCGCGAGCACATCCCAGTCAGGAAACAGGCTCGCACTCTCCTTGATCGTCGCCTCGCGCCGCTCGTTGCCGAGGAAGCGGCTCATCCACATCCGGTCTCCCCAGAGGAGATGCGACAGCGTGCCGTGAATTGAGCCGAAGAAGGCGCCGCGATCGCGCCGGCGCTCGGCGTCCGGAAGCGAGGCGGCCGCCCCGTAGATCGAACGATTCTGCCATTCGTTGTAGCGCGCCATTGTGCGCACGTGCTCGACGCTGATCACAGCAGTCTCCGTTGCGATGTAAAACGAAGATGGGTCTCCACAATAGCCGCGCTCTCGCGTGTTCGGAACTGCCGCACGCAAAAGGCATCGGTGCGCGACGCCCGGAGCACCCGAAGCGACGCCGTCGCGACCACGCGAGAGCAGCGATTTCAGGGGCAGGCCGGCTCGGTCAACGCCCCGGCTGGAGCGAGCGAGACCGGACAACCGCCGGCGCTCGGCCCTGTCCCGCCAGCCGCCGCCGCTCGCCGACGGATGAGCCGCCACGATCGCGCCGGCAAAAAGCCAATCGTCCGCGCTGCCGGGGCAGCGCGGGCGACGGTCTTCGCTTCGATCGGCCGGTCTATTCGTCCTTCTTCCGGCGCGGCACGCTCGGGACCGCCCCTGAAGGCCGCGGCGGCTCCTTTGTGTGCTTTGGACCGGGCAGCGCCTTTTTCGCTGCCGCCCCGACCAGAGCCTCGCCGACTTCTTCCTCGCCGTCCTCGTCCTCCTCATCCTCCCGCGACTTCGGCTTTTTCGAAGGATCGATCGGGAAGTATTCGAAGGCGAGCGTCCGGCCGTCGCCCTCGCCGGTGACGCCAATGCGCACGGTGCCGCCAT
>CAYWBX010000766.1:0-1913 GCA_964456015.1 uncultured Hyphomicrobiaceae bacterium
GCCGGCCACGGCCTCGAATCCGGCCTGCACGCCGCATCGATCGCCGGCGGCCGGCCGGGCGTGCTGCACGGCAACCGCACCTATCTCCTGATGAACGAGGACGGCCAGATCAACGAAGCGCATTCGATCTCGGCCGGGCTCGATTATCCGGGGATCGGACCGGAACACGCCTGGCTCGCCGATATGGGCCGGGTGAAATTCCTTTCCGCAACGGACGACGAGGCGGTCGAGGCGCTGCAGCTGTGCTCGAAGCTCGAAGGGATCATCCCTGCGCTCGAGCCGGCTCACGCGCTCGCAAAACTCAAGGACCTCGCGCCGGCGAAGCCGAAGGACCATCTGATGGTGGTCAATGTCTCCGGCCGCGGCGACAAGGACCTTGCGAGCGTCGCGGAGTATCTGGGGACGCGGATCTGATGACCACCCGCATCGACCGCCGCTTTGCCGAACTTGCACGCGAAGGCCGTGCCGGCCTCGTCACCTTCCTGATGGCGGGCGATCCGGATTACGACACCTCGCTTGCGATCGTCTGCGCGCTTCCGAAGGCCGGGGCCGACGTGATCGAGATCGGCATGCCGTTCACCGATCCGATGGCGGACGGGCCTGCGATCCAGGCGGCGGGTCTGCGTGCGCTCAAGGGCGGGCAAACGTTGAAGAAAACGTTGCAGCTCGTGCGTGAATTCCGCAACAGCGACGCCGAAACGCCGATCGTACTGATGGGCTATTACAACCCGATCTATATTTACGGGGTCGACCGCTTTCTGGCCGATGCGATCGCAGCGGGAGTCGACGGCCTCATCGTGGTCGATCTGCCGCCGGAAGAAGACACCGAACTCTGCATCCCCGCGCTGAAGGCCGGGCTGAACTTTATCCGCCTGGCGACCCCGACCACCGACGACCGCCGCCTGCCGGCGGTGCTCACAAACACATCCGGCTTCGTCTATTACGTCTCGATCACCGGCATCACCGGCTCCAAAACGCCGAATGCCAAGCTTGTGTCCGACGCCGTGGGCCGCATCAAGGCTCACACCCGGCTGCCGGTCGCGGTCGGGTTCGGCGTGAAGACCGCCGAGAACGCACGCGAAATCGCGAAGGGCGCCGACGCGGTCGTGGTCGGCTCCGCGCTGATCGACCGGCTGCGCGAAAGCCTCGATGCGGACGGCCGCCCCACCCCGGAGACGGTCAAGGCGGTGACTGCGCTCGCGTCGGAACTCGCCGACGGCGTACGCTCGGTGCGCCGGATGGCGGCGGAATAGGCATTGAATTTCGTCATGCCCGGCCTTGTGGCGGGCATCCACGTCTTTAGGTATTCAAGGCGTGGATGGCCGGGACAAGCCCGGCCATGACGCCGAAACCGGTATTCGCGAGCATGAACTGGATCTCCAACGTCGTCCGGCCGAAAATCCGGTCGTTTCTGAACCGGCGCGAGACGCCCGAAAATCTCTGGATCAAGTGTCCGGAAACGGGGCAACTCGTCTTCTTCAAGGATGTGGAGGCCAACCAGTTCGTTATCCCGGGCTCGAACTATCACATGCGCATGGGTGCGAATGCGCGCCTGAAATCGCTGTTTGACGGCGAGACCTGGCTCGATGTCGGTGTGCCGGAAGTGCCGGCCGATCCGCTGAAATTCCGCGACCAGCGCCGCTATGCCGACCGGCTGAAGGATGCGCGCGCCAAGACCGGCATGAACGATGCGATCAAGCTCGGTTTCGGACGGCTGGAGGGCCTTCCGGTCGTGATCGGGGTGCAGGATTTCGATTTCATGGGCGGTTCGCTCGGCATGGCGGCGGGCGAGGCGGTGATCAGGGGGCTCGAGACCGCAGTCGAACGCGGCACGCCGTTCATCATGTTCGCGGCCTCGGGCGGCGCGCGCATGCAGGAAGGCATTCTGTCGCTGATGCAGATGCCGCGCACCA
>CAYWBX010000767.1:0-1909 GCA_964456015.1 uncultured Hyphomicrobiaceae bacterium
GCCGGCGCCGTTCGGGCCGATGTGGCCGGTGATCGAGCCTTTGCTGCCGACGAAGGTTCGCGGGGTGAAGCGGGTTGATGACCGGCGGGTGTTGAACGGGATATTCTGGCGGCTGCGCACTGGAGCGCCGTGGGCGGATATTCCTTCGCGCTATGGACCGCACACGACCTGTGTGAACCGCTTCAACAGGTGGCGCAAGGCGGGCCATTGGGCGCGGATATTGCAAGCTGTGTCATTGGCTTATGAAGGCGATATCCAGATGATCGACAGCTCGTCGATCCGGGTTCACCAGCATGCCGCCAACGCCCAAAAAAAGATGGCCGATCCCGTTGCATGGGTCGCTCGCGCGGCGGCCTGACCACCAAGATCCATGCCCTGGTCGATGCGCTCGGCCTGCCGATCGCCCTCAAGCTGACCGAAGGCCAGGCGCACGACGGACGATCCGCCAGCGACATGCTCGACGGCCTTGGCGAAGGCTGCATCCTGCTTGCCGACCGCGCCTATGACAGCGACGCCATGCGCGCCACCCTGGCCGCGCGCGGGGCATGGGCCTGCGTCAAGCCGATGCCAAACCGCAAGCGCATCCCGGCCTTCAGCCCGTTTCTCTACCGCTATCGCAATCTCGTCGAGCGCTTCTTCAACAAACTCAAGCATTTCCGCGCCGTCGCAACCCGATACAACAAGCGCGACGACAACTTCCTCGCTTCAGTCCAACTCGCCGCCATCAGGATCTGGTTGCGCCATAATGAGTCGGTGACCTAGAGCGTGATGACATGGTATTGGCTCGTTTGGGGATTCCCAAGGGCGATGGAATGTGATTCACGATGCCTGCTGGAGATGGAGGCCAGCATGGCATGGTACGAGCCTATTCGATGGACCTTCGCGAGCGTGTTCTTGCGGCGGTGATGGAGGAGGGCATGTCGGCGCGCGGCGCGGCTGCCCGGTTCGGGATTTCGGAGAGCAGCGCGATCAAGTGGGTGAAGCGTCACCGGCAGACGGGGACGGTCGCACCGGGCCAGATCGGTGGTCACAAGCCCCGGTTGCTGACGGGTGAACTGCGCGACTGGCTGCTGGAGCGGACCAGAAGCGACTTCACTCTGCGCGGCCTTGTGGCCGAACTGGCCGAGCGCGGGATCAAGGTCGATTACGTGCAGGTCTGGCGCTTTGCTCATGCCGAAGGTCTGAGCTTCAAAAAAAGCGTTCTTCCCGCCGAACAGCTGAGGCCGAAGATCGCCCGGCGGCGCGAGCAGTGGAAGAAATACCAGGCCCGGCCTGATCCGGCACGCCTCGTCTTCGTCGACGAGACCTGGGCCAAGACCAACATGGCTCCACTGCGGGGCTGGGCACCGGTCGGGCAACGGCTTCACGCCAAGGTGCCCTACGGTCACTGGAGGACGATGACCTTCATCGCCGCGCTGCGCTGCGACCGGATCGACGCGCCCTTCGTCTTCGATCAGCCGATCAACGCGGCCAGCTTCACCGCATGGGTCGAGGAGCAGCTGTGTCCGACGCTTGGCAAAGGCGATATCGTCATCATGGACAATCTCTCCAGCCACAAGAGACCTGCCGTCAGGGAGGCAATCCGGGCAAGAGGCGCACGCCTCCTGTTCCTGCCGCCCTACAGCCCCGATCTCAATCCGATCGAGCAAGTGTTACCGCCCTTCGGGCGTTGCCTTCGGCCCGCCAAGCTCAAGCACCTCTTGCGCAAAGCCGCAGAGCGATCCGTCGAAACCACTTGGCGACGGATCGGCTCGTTGCTCGATGCCTTTACCTCCGACGAATGCGCCAACTACCTCAGAAACTCAGGTTATGCGTCAATACAATGTCATTAGAGTCTAAAGGGACTCCTACTCGGCGGCGATGCTGAGCGGCAGGGCCTCTTCCGACGCGCGCTGGTCGATCACCCAGC
>CAYWBX010000768.1:0-1899 GCA_964456015.1 uncultured Hyphomicrobiaceae bacterium
CAAACGACCTCGATTGACTTTCATCCATCCGGGCGTCCGGCGAACGTGAGCTCCGACGCCAGCCGATCGGCAATGCGGCGTGGCCTGAGGCCGCCGTGGTCCATTGGTCGGTGACGGGTTGCCGGGAACTTGCCCGCGGTCGTCGACGACCGTACCGACACCGGCTGCCCGCGCGACCACCTGCGGGCCGGCCCGGTCCGCAAGCTACCCTGCTGGCGATGATCCGCCGTGCGCTCGTGCCCTGTTGTGCATAAGGAGCGGGAATGATCAATTCCACGGTCTCCCGCACAGTCATCGCGAGCCGGGCATGGTTACGGACGTACAGAACGCTGCATCGACCGCTCCCACCCGGTCGTGGCTGTCCGTTCTCATTCCTGTGTCGATTGCGCACTTCGTCAGCCATTTCCACATCCTCGTGCTGCCGCCGCTTTTTCCTGTGCTGAAGGACATGCTCGGCGTCGGCTTCGTGGAGCTCGGCCTCGCCATCACCGTCTTCTCAGTCGTCTCCGGGCTGACGCAGGCGCCCATGGGCTTCCTCGTCGACCGGGTCGGCCCGAAGATCATCCTGATCGCCGGACTCTGCGTCGGCGGGCTCGCGTTCATCGTGTTCGGCCTGACGCTGACCTACCCGATGCTGCTCGTCTGCGGCGCCCTCGCGGGCCTCGCCAACAGCGTCTACCATCCAGCCGACTACGCGATCCTCGCAGCCGGCATCGAGGAGCGGCGCGTCGGCCGGGCTTTCTCGCTGCATACGTTCGCAGGCTTCCTCGGCGGGGCAGTCACGCCGGCCGTCATGCTCGTGCTGGTCTGGCTGCTCGGCGTCGGCGCCGCGCTCGTGGTCGCCGGGGCCGTCGGCCCGGTGGCTGCGCTGCTGGTTGCGCTGACGCGCGCGCCTTCTTCCCCGCAACCGGCCGGCGCGGCCGCCAGCAAGGGCGGGCGGGGTTCGGTCGCCGGCATTCTCACGCCGGCTCTCGTTGGAATGCTGGCGTTCTTCACACTCGTGAGCCTCGCCAACGGCGGCATCAACAGCTTCGCGGTCGCCGCGTTCGTCACGGCCTACGGTCTTTCGATGGAGACCGCCAATATCGCGCTGACGGTGTATCTGGGGACCGGGGCGCTCGGTGTGCTCTGCGGCGGCTTTCTCGCGGACTGGACGCATCGGCACGGCCAGGTGGCGGCCAGCTGCTTCGCGCTCAATGCTCTCGTTATCCTGATCATTGCGTTGTGGCCGATGCCGAGCCTTGCCATCGCGCTGTGCATGGGCCTAGCCGGATTCGCCGGAGGGCTCATCGCGCCGTCCCGCGACATGCTGGTGCGCAAAGCCGCCCCTCCAGGCGCGGCGGGCCGCGCATTCGGCATCGTCTCGACGGGGTTCAATATCGGGGGCATCATTGCGCCCGTGCTCTATGGCGCCATCATGGATCGCGGACTGCCGCGCTGGGTGTTTCTCGTCTCGGCCCTCTTTCTTGCCGCCGCGATCGTGCTGGCACTTTGGACGGATCGACGGGACGCGCGGCGCTCCGCGCTTGCCGCCCGCCTGTGAGGCGTGCGGCCCGGCGCTTGCCACGCGCGCGCCCTGAGGCTCAAGATGATGCATGAGCAAACGGACGAAACGACAAGCGTCGGGAGGAGTGGCACGATGGCCGGCCTGTATTTCGAAGAGTTCGAGATCGGACAAACATTCAAGCACGCCATCACCCGCACCGTTACGGAGATGGACAACGTTCTCTTCACCTGCCTGACGCACAATCCGCAGCCGCTCCATCTCGACGCCGAGTTCGCCGCCAAGACCGAGTGGGGCAAGCCGCTGGTGAACTCGCTCTACACGCTCGGGATGATGATCGGCGTCTCGGTCGGCGACACCACGCTCGGCACGACCATCGGGAACCTCGGCATGAC
>CAYWBX010000769.1:0-1894 GCA_964456015.1 uncultured Hyphomicrobiaceae bacterium
GCTGAACATTATAAGCACAATAGCAATCTTTCTCATTTTTACTCCAAACATAATTATAAACAAATTAATTTAAAAAAAGTTATATTTTTTTATTAATTTGCCCATTGGAATTGGGCAAAGCCGATGGGAAACTGCGGAAGCAGTTGGCTTTAATCCTTGCCGGATTCGTAATTTGCTTTTACGAATTCGGCTTTTTTATTGAAAAAATTCGAGATACATCCTTTATTACATTTTTATTCGGTCGTGTCACTAATTGATACTGAGGTTTTAAACTCAGTAAATGTTCATAAATAAAGGAATGCTATTGTACTATAAATATGAAATTTCAATCTGTCAATTTTACTGTAATTGTATGCTGGGTATAGGCAACTATACCATAAAATTTATTATTATCAGCCTGATTAATTTTATAGTATCCTCTCATTAGATTTATCTCCACCAAACCTTTTGTGAATTGTTGGAGAAATGATGATGGCAAAGTAAAAGAACCGTTATCATCAATATCATAGTAAAAAGCGTAATTAGTTTTGGTTGAGTCATTAGTCTTTGCCGCAATTTCAATAGCAACTCTCATGTCCATATTTTTTTCTTCATCCCATTGAATTGTCAAGTTGCTATTATCTGATATAATACTGCCATTAACAGGATATTTAATAGAAGCAAAATTTTTGGGGCTTTTAATCGAATCAACTATCTCGGGAACGTTTAGGTTACCGCTTGCAGATATTTCTATATATTCTCCCGTAAGCGGTAAAGTTGAAGAAAAGCTATAATAACTTCCGCTATTATTTTGTGAAGCATTACTTAAAGTTGTTCCATTTATTTTTACAGTTCCTGCATAAGCGGGGAAATATGCATAATTATAATTGCTTTCAGAACCACTAAAGTTGTAACTAGTATCATTAGCTTCAACATATAGTTCAGTTCTTGAACGAAATACATAAAATGAATAAGTGAGATCATTTGGTATTTCTATAATACTCAAATTGCTTGTTCCCTCCTTTTTGTCATTTGTTGACGGCATCTCTATTCTATCACAAGCTACTAAGCTTATCATTAAGACAGACATAATTAACAATGCATTTGCTTTCATAGTTACACTCCAAAAAAAAAATAAAAAATATTATTTAAAAAATAAAATATTGTTTAATATGAACATTCAACCCCATTAATATGTTGGCATTTTAATGGTATTTTAATAATTTTGGTTTCATTATCGTTACATTCAGCTTTTGGCTTTGGAATTTTATCTGAATAATGAACACAATATAATCTTCCGTCGCAACAATATTTAAATAATGTTATTTGTATTTCGCCCTCTCGTTTATATGTTTGATAACAATAATCTATTCCGGGCAACCAATTTCTAACATTTAATTGGCTAGGCGGTGAACCAGTAGACCACCTCCTGAAATGTATTATATCCGGTTGATAAGTAATACAAAAATCATTGCAACAAGACTCTTCATACCAAGATTGTATGCAAACTGTATGCCAATCTTCATCACAATTGCATGATAAAAAGAAATTAAAACAAAATACAGAAAATGTAATAAAAAACTGACTTCGAATATTCATTATTTTCCCTTTTTTGTATATTTTAAACAAATTAATTTAAAAAAAGTTACATTTTTTTATTAATTTGCCCATTGGAATTGGGCAAAGCCTTTCAGTCAACAAAGTTTTCCTTTGCTCGCTTCTATGCCGAATCGGTGGGTTCAGTTTCCGGTTCGGCTTTTTTTACTCCTGCCGTGAGAAATTACCCGCATAGGTTAAGAGCACCTTTCAAATTTGTTAAAAATATTTCAAAAAACAGAAGAAGGTATTGGTATTGGTATTGGTATTGGTATTGGTATTGGTATTGGTATTGGTATTGGTATTGGTATTGGTATTG
>CAYWBX010000770.1:0-1671 GCA_964456015.1 uncultured Hyphomicrobiaceae bacterium
GTCCATGGCCTTGTCGACGGCATAGCCGGCGTCGGTCAGGGCGGCGACCAGCTGACGATTGAGGTCGGGATCGTCCTCGACAACCAGTACGCGCACGGGTTTGCTCCTTCGCTTCCTGTCCTAAACGCGGGGGCGGCCAAGATATAGTGGCAAAGCGGCCGGCGTCATAGTGTCGGCGCGAAAGCTTTTCGGCGGCGGGCAGGGCCGCACGCGGGATGGTGCGATGCGGGCAGGGCGCAAGCCGCCGGTCAGTCGCTTCGGGCATCGATGACCCGGTTGGACAGGCGTCCCCGGTCGTCGCGCAGCACCAGCCGGTAGACGTAGCCGTCGCCTCGCCGGCAGAGCGTGAGGCGCACGACGTCGCCGGAATGGAGGCGCCGCGAAAGCGCCTGCACTGCGGGGGTCGGCAGCAGGCGCTCGCGGGCGACGATGGGCGCGGCGTCCGACCAGTCGGCGATACATCCGTCTTCAGCGCGGTCTTCCGCCCGCGCGCCGGGCGGGACGGCGGGCGGGAGGAGGACAAGCACGAGACTAAGGCTGGCGGCTGCACGGGCGAACATGGCATCGGTCCCTCGCGCCGCAGTTTGCCGGCGGCGGCCTGAACCGGCCATGAACCGCGACGGCGAGCCGAACGGGCTCACAGGCGGATGCTGACCGTGCGACGGCCGATGGGCTCGGCCGCACGGATGCGGCCGAGAATCGTCATGATCGTGCCGGCAAGCCCGGCGATGGCCTGAATGACGGTCGTCAAGTCGCGGCCCAGACGCTGGACGAGTTCAGCCGGCATGTCGATGCCAAAGGCGGCAAACACGGCCGGGGCGACGGTTGCGACGGCGGTGAGCAAGGCGCCCCAGATGGTCAGGCTCTCGCCCCACCATTTTCCGGGGCGCGGCTCGGGCGAGGGGGCCTGCTCATGCGTGTCGGCGGGTGTCATGGCTGGTTTCTCCTGGGAGGACGAAGGGCGACGGGGCGACCCGGGACCTGGCCCGACGAGGGCGCGGGCGCGCTCGAGGGCACGGTCGACGCGGCGCAGCCAACCGCGGCCGAATCGCCAGAAATGACCCAGGCTGCGGTAATGGCGGCGCCGGATCTCGGCGTAGGCGGCAAGGGCGAGGGCCGGTTCGGCGGCGCGGGCGGCCGCCAGGGTGATGGGGCCGATCTCGCCGTCGATTTCGACGCGCAGCGCTTCCTGCAGCATGCGGGCAGCCCCCGCGACACCCTGGTTCACGGCGGCGTCGAAATGGAAAAAGGCGAGCGGGGAGGGCAGCAGAGGGCAGCAGGCGGGCGTCCAGTAGCGCTCGCGGTAGATGCGGCGAACCTCGCCATCGCTGATGTCCGCCAGCTCGGCCTTGATTTGCGAGATGGTCTCCGCCGTGACCTCGAGGCCGCGCTCGCGGGCGAACGTGGCGAGCGTGATGCCCTTGTTGGTCGGACCGCCGGGATCGAACGGATCATCGGACCAGCCACCCTCGAATTCCAGGACGTGGGCAAGCGCGCGCTCAAATCCGTCGGCGGGCTCCGCCTGGGGGAGCACCTCGGGGGTGGCGGCGCCAACAGCCGAGGCATCCGGCAAACGGCAGCCGATCACACGGGCCCGGTCGAAGGCTTGGACCGTCACCGCGTTCGACTGGTTGCCGCCAAGCAGGATGACCGACTGCGGCGTCTCACCGA
>CAYWBX010000770.1:1681-1890 GCA_964456015.1 uncultured Hyphomicrobiaceae bacterium
AGCCAACGTGGCCGAGCGCGGGATCGGAGCCGCGCTCGAGGACGATCACGGCGCCGGGTTGCAGCTCCGTCATGCCGACGCCCCAGTCGAGATAGGAGCGGGCGGAGAGGGACCGCGTACACTTGAGGCCGGCGGATTCGAGGCAGGCGCCGACGAAGGCGGCACACCAGGCGGTCTCATCGTCGGCGACCTCGGGATGCCCGACGGCG
>CAYWBX010000771.1:0-1890 GCA_964456015.1 uncultured Hyphomicrobiaceae bacterium
CGGCGGCCGCACTGCGCGCCGGCGCCTTGTGTTTCGCAGAGCCCGTCTCGCCGCCCCGCGCCTTGCCGCACCATCCGCCTCGCGGCCGGCGGTTGGGCGCCATGCCGCGGACGGCACTGGACCGCAGCCGCGGCGGGCGGCATTGTCGGCCACTGCGATGACGAGGGGGCTCGCGCGTTTCCGGCAACAGCCGCGCCTGCCCCGCCGACCGCCTCGATGCGATCTGAAGGATGGGAGCGATGACCAAGAAGCTGCGCGGCGCCGATATCGTCGCCAAGAGCCTCGCCACGCTGGCGCCCCGGCCCGTCTTCACGCTCTCGGGCAACCACATCATGTCGATCTTCGATGCGGCCGTGGACACGCGCATGGAGCTCATTCACACCCGCCACGAGGCGGCCGCGGTTCACATGGCCGACGCCTGGGGCCGGCTCACCGGCGAGCCCGGCCTCGCCATGGTCACCGGCGGACCGGGGCACGCCAACGCCGTCGGCGCGCTCTTCACCGCGCTCTCGGCCGAAAGCCCGATGGTTCTCCTCTCGGGCCACGCCGCCACCTGGGAGCTCGGGCGCGGCGGCTTCCAGGAAATCCGGCAAGCCGACATGGCCGCTCCGGTCGCGAAAGCGTCCTGGATGGCGCGATCAGCCGCCCGCCTCGGGGAGGACGTGGCCGAGGCGCTGCGCATTGCCGCCGCAGGCCGCCCGGGCCCCGTGCACCTGAGCCTGCCCTCCGATCTCCTCGACGAGGAGGTCGCGCCCGAGAATGTCCGCTGGCCCGATGCGGCTCGCGCCAAGCCGTCCCCGGTCGCCCTGGCGCCGGCGATCGCCGATGCCGTGCTGGCGACGATCCGCGAGGCGCGACGGCCGGTGATCCTTGCGGGACCCCAGCTTTCGGGACGCGCCGGCCGCAGCCAGCTCTCCCGCCTCGAGACCGCAACCGGCGCCCCCGCCGCCGTCATCGAGAGCCCGCGCGGCGCCAACGATGCGACCATCGGCGCCTTCGCCGACGTCGTCCGGGAAGCCGACCTCGTCGTGCTGCTCGGCAAGGCCCTCGATTTCACCATCCGCTGGACCAAGGCGCCGCCCTTTCCGCACGACGTCCGCATCATCTCGATCGACCCGGAAGGCGCGCTCGTCGAGCGCGCGGCAAAGGAGAAGGGCGCAAGCCTCGTGCTCGGCGCCGTCGCCGACACGCGGCCGGCGCTCGAGACCTTGCTCGCGCGCGCGGCGCGCCTCGAGCCGCCCGCCGGCGACTGGCTGAGGCAGGCGCGCAGCCTCATGGACGACCGGCCCGAGAGCTGGCGGGCGCTCAAATCGCGCACGCCCGGCAAGCTCCATGCCGCCGAGGTCTTCCGTGCGCTGCGCCCGATCGTCGACCGCGATCCCGATACCGTTCTCATCTGCGACGGCGGCGAGTTCGCCCAGTGGGCGCAGAGCCTGCTCCCGGTGCGCCGCCGCATGATCAACGGCGTCGCCGGCGCCATCGGCGGCTCGATCCCGATGGCCATCGCCGCCCGTCGCATCGAGCCACGAGCGCCCGTGATTGCGGTGATGGGCGATGGCACGTTCGGCTTCCACATGGCGGAGTTCGACACTGCCGTCCGCCACAAGCTCCCCTTCGTCGCCATCCTCGGCAACGACGCCTGCTGGAACGCCGAGAGCCAGATCCAGCGGCGCGACTACGGCGAGAACCGCATGCACGGCTGCGACCTGCTGCCGACCCGCTACGACCAGGTGGTGGCAGCACTCGGCGGCCACGGCGAGCTTGTCGAGCGCATCGAGGACCTCCTGCCCGCCGTCGAGCGGGCGCTCGCCGCCGCGGCCGCCGGCAAGCCCGCCTGCGTCAACATCATGGCCGAGAGCATCGCCTCGCCGGTGATCCGCGCCGGCAAGG
>CAYWBX010000772.1:0-1889 GCA_964456015.1 uncultured Hyphomicrobiaceae bacterium
GCGACGGCCGGCTGTCGGGCACGTCGGGCTCGCCGTCGATCCTCAACGCGTCGCCGGAAGCGGCAACGGGCGGCGGGCTTGCGCTGCTCAAGACCGGCGACCGCGTGCGCATCGACCTCAAGAAGCGCACGGCGAATATTCTCATCACCGATGCCGAGCTCGCCAACCGGCGCGAAGCGCTCGCCAAGGCCGGCGGCTACAAGGTGCCGGAGAGCCAGACGCCATGGCAGGAGATCCAGCGCGGCATCGTCGATGAGCTCGCCAACGGCATGGTGCTGAAGCCGGCCGTCAAGTATCAGCGCGTCGCGCAGACGAAGGGGCTGCCGCGCGACAATCACTGACGGCGCACGGCCCGTGCAGAGCCTGGGCGACGGTGCGCGCCGCACGCACGAGCGGACCGGTGCGCTCGCGCCCTAGCCCGGCGGGGATGCTGCGCCGTCCGCTGCGGCGCGGGAGCCCGTCGATTCCAGACGCTGGCGCACCGTCGCAATGTGCTGGCGCAGGGTGTAGAACTGATCCGCAAAACCGATCGGGATGGGCGTGTCGTCGACAGCATCCTCGATGCGATCGAGTTCGGCGAGTTTCTCGGTGCGAACCTCGGGCGATGCGACGGCGCGCGCGTCGGCCTCGAGCGCTTTCAGGACGGCATACCAGCGCAAGAGCCGCCGCCGGATGCGCCAGCGGTAGAGCGGCGGCGCAAACCGCATGATCGGGACCAGGAGCGGCAGGACGACGATCGCGGAGACAAAAACGCGGTCGAGTAGCGTCGCCAGCCAGAATGGCACATAGCGTTGCAGGAACGGCGGGCCCGCGCGGTAGACGCGGCGCGCCTCCTCGGACATGGCGAATTCCGGGTCGGTCATGGTCGGAAACTCGCCCGGGCGCTGGAAGAGCGGCGTCTCGCCCGAGCTGTCCAGCGCCGGCCGGCCGTGGACCTCGTGAATCGCTTGCGCAAGCAGGTTGACGAGCGCCGGATGCGCGCCCTCGCGCACGACGACGGCAGCGGTCGTTGCGATGAGCGTGGTGTCGGCCGGCGGAACATGTGCGCCGAGATCGACCACACCTTCCCGCAGCTCGAGCCGCGTCAGGAACGGGAACTTCTGGGTGTAGGCGTCCGCGTTGGCGAAGCTCATGAGCTTCACGCCCGGCGTGCGCAAGAGACGCTGGATGGTGCGCGCCTCGGGGGCGAGCACAAGAAAGCCCGCGTCCGCCTCGCCTTTGGCAAGCAGATCGACGTAGTCGGGCAGTTCCCGATGGATGAGTGTCGCCGTCGCCTCGGTCACGCCATTGGCGGCCAGGAGGCGCAAGGCCAGACCACTGGTGCCGCCGCCCGCCGGACCGACGAGCACGCGACGGCCGGCGAGATCGGCCAGTCGGTCGATCTTGAGCTCGCTGCGATGAAAGACCCAGAGCGGCTCGTAGACGACGCGGCCGAGCGAGCGCAGGCTCTCCGCATCCTTCGACGCAAAGAGGCCCCCTTGGAGGAAGCCCGCGTCGACGTCCGAGCCCGGCGCCGTCAGCGCCTTGAAATTGGCGACCGAGCCCGAAGACTCGCGAATTTCGAGCGCGACGCCGTTGCGCGCGAAGGTCGCGGCATATCGGGTTGCCAGGCGGTGATAGGGACTGCCGCTGCTCGCCGTCGAGATGACGAGGCGGCCCGGAGGTGCGGGATCAGAAAACCGGAGCACGAGCCAGACGCCACCGGCGACGATGACCAGCATGGCAAGCACGATCAGGATGGCCTCCCGCCCGTCAGTGAACCTTGGTCGTCCTGGCATGGCTCTTTCTTCTCCCAGACTCCGCTGCCACAACCGGCGCAGAGACAGCACCGTGATGGCGGAGCGATGGCAAACTGCCATGGCGGCCCGCCGTCGCGGCCCGACGGAACT
>CAYWBX010000773.1:0-1887 GCA_964456015.1 uncultured Hyphomicrobiaceae bacterium
CCCGCTGTTCCGCGTGCTCGCGGCATCCCAGGCGCGCGAGGTGATGACGGCGGCGGCGCTGCTCATGTTGCCACGATTGGCGGCTGGATCGAGGCGTGCACTGTCGGCGGCATCAGTGGCCGCTCTCCTTGGCGTCTCCGTCCTGCTCCTGAATGCGGTGGATGACGACCTGATCCGCACCTATCGGGTCGGGGACTGGCCCGCTCCGTTCGGCATTGTTCTCGTCGCCGATCGGCTGGCGGCGATCATGGTCGCTCTCACCGCTTTACTCGCGGGTGCCGCCGCTCTTGCCGCAGCATCCGGCATCGATGCTGCCGGTCGACATTTCTATGCGTTCTTTCACTTGCAGCTGGCCGGACTGAATGGCGCTTTTCTGACCGGCGACCTCTTCAATCTGTTCGTGTTCTTTGAGATCCTGCTCCTCGCATCCTACGCACTCCTTGTGCATGGCGGAGGACTTGAGCGAACGCGCGCGGGTCTTGCCTATGTTGTCATCAATCTGACAGGCTCGGCTCTCTTCCTTATTGCGCTCGGACTGACCTATGGCACGCTTGGTACGCTGAATATGGCCGATCTTGCCCATGTTCTGTCCAGGATCGCACCCGAAGACCAGCCACTCATGCGTACGACCCTCGCGCTGCTGACGACCGTTTTCGTCCTCAAGGCGGCACTGTTGCCGCTCGGGTTCTGGCTACCTCACGTCTATACCGCGGCCTCCCTGCCAGCCGCGATACTGTTCGTCATCATGACCAAGGTCGGGGTCTACGCCCTGCTCAGGGTCGCGACGGTGGGATTTGCGACAGCGCACTATTCCGCCGACCTTCTCACTCCGTGGCTTTTCTGGCTCGCCATCGGAACCATCGCCCTTGGCGCAATTGTTGCGCTTGCAGCTGTTCGCTTTGCCACTGTCGTAGCGAGCATCGTCATCATTTCGAGCGGCACCTTGCTGCTCGGCATCGCCGACGGGAGCGCGGCGGCGCATGCGGCCATGCTGTTCTATCTGCTGAATACAACCGTGGTGGCTGCCGGTCTCTTCCTTCTCTCCGATATTGTGGCGCGCCAACGTGGGGCATTCGGCGACGCCCTTGAAAAGGGGCCGCATCTCCCCGCCGCTCGAACGCTGGGTGGCGCATATCTGTTTCTTGCCGTGGCAGCAAGCGGTGTGCCGCCTTTGTCGGGCTTTCTCGCCAAGCTTATGCTGATGCAGTCCCTCGCGAGCTCCGGCATGGTGTCCGTCGCGTGGTCGGCTTTGCTTCTCTCCGGATTTGTCGTGGCGCTTGTGCTCGCCCGCGCCGCGAGCACATTCTTTTGGGAGACCGGTCGTGGCGAAATGCCGGAGCATGGCTTTAAGCCGGTCGCAGTGCCGTCACTCGGTTCAAGACACACCGAGGTCGCGCTCCTCGGCACCGTGGTTTGCGCGTGTGCGATCACCCTCGGCGCGGCGCCGATCTCCAATTATGCGCGCGATACGGCCGCTCAGCTTGCGAGACCCGCTAGCTATGTCGAGGCCGTTCTCGGGGATCCAGCGGCCATCCGGCGGGAGCGTCGGCCATGACGCGGTTCGAGCGCATCCTGCCGCAACCAGCGGTAACGGTGGCCATCGTTGGACTGTGGATGATCCTGGCGCCGGCCCCGTCGCTCGGCCACTTCCTTCTGGCCATAGTGCTTGGCATCGCTGTGCCCTGGGCCACCCGAAGCTTCTGGCCGGACCGACCCCTCCTCGTCAAACCGCTCGCAGGCCTCGCACTGTTCGTCCGCGTGATCGGTGACATCGCTGTTGCAAACTGGGAGGTCGCTCGCCTCGTCGTCGGCCCGCTCGATCGACTACGGCCGGCCTTCATAACCGTTCCCATCGAGATCGACGACCCGTTTGTCGCAACGCTCCTG
>CAYWBX010000774.1:0-1882 GCA_964456015.1 uncultured Hyphomicrobiaceae bacterium
ACCACCGACGTCATGATCATCCTGCCGGTCGAGCGCATCGATCCACGCTATTTCGCCTATTTCGGCAAGCCGGAGGAACTGACGTCTCGCATCTCGGGCGGCAACGGGCCGGTGATGTAGGCTCAACTGTTGAGCGTTAACGTCTCGGAATCTGAGACGATTGCTTCCGGCGAGCGATACATGGCATAGTTGCGCCTGTTGAATAAGCGCGCGCCAATGCCTATGAACCTCCGACGCACGAGTACTGCCCAGATCCTGACGGGCGGGAAAAACTCAAAGAATTCGACGACTAAGGCACTAGCCCTACGCCCCGCAACGGTACGGCGCAATGGCGGCGACCTGGCCCAGCTCGGCGCTATGGGCAAGGCCTTTCTGATCCTCGAGCTGATCGCTTCGGGCCGCCGGGCTATGCCCATGTCGGACATTGTCGCGGCGGCAGGCCTGACAAAGCCCACGGCCCACCGGATCACCAGCGCGCTGGCGGAGCTCGGCTTCATCGAGCGCGATGCGCTCAAGAGGGGCTACGTCGAAGGACCCCGGCTCGTCAGCCTCGCCCTCGACGCCTTGCAGTCGGCCGCGCAGCGCACGTTGCGGCATACGATCTTGAAGTCGGTGTCCGAGAAGGTGGGCGAAACCTGCAATTTCGGCGTGCTGGCCGGCTCCGAGGTGATCTACCTCGACCGCGTCGAGGCGAAGTGGCCGCTCGGGCTGCGTTTCGAGGCCGGCAGCCGCGTGCCTGCGCACTGCACCGCCATCGGCAAGCTTCTCCTGGCGCTCACGCCCGAGCCGGCCCGACGCCAGATCGTGAACGCGCTGCCACTGACGCGCTATACGTCCCGGACGCTAACGAGCATCGGGGCATTGGCGACGGCGCTTGACAGGATCGGCCAAGCCGAGATCGGCGTCGACGACCAGGAGTTCATCGACGGCGTCATATGCGTCTCGGTTCCGGTGCGGGCCGCCGCCAAGGGCCTCATTGGCGGGATTGCCGTCTCTGCGCCCGAGGCCCGCGTCTCGCTCGATCAGCTCATGAAATTCGTGCCCAGCATGCGCCATGCGGCCGCCCAGCTCGCCGCCACCTACGACATCTACCCCGAGCAGCCGGCCCGCGCGGCCGATTGATCAAAAGCCTCGCCAGGGACATTCCGCCCTGGCGCAAGAAGACCCGGAGAGGGACATGCATTCGTCTGAAATCACGCGGCTCAAGGCCATCGAGATCCGATCAGCCCTGTCGCGGGGCAAGCTCACGCCGCGGGATATTGCGGAAGCCTATCGCTCACGCATCCAGCATCGCGAAAGCCAGATCGGCGCCTTCGCGCATCTGGACTGGAACACCGTCGACAAGCAGATCAAGGCGCTGCGCAACCAGCCGACCGACCACGGCCCGCTGTGGGGCGTGCCCGTCGCCGTCAAGGACATCTACGACACCGCCGACATGCCGACCTCCTACGGCTCGGACATCTACACGGCGTTCAGGCCACCGTGGGACGCGGCGGCGATCGCCCGGCTGCGCGCTGCCGGCGCCGTCATCCTCGGCAAGACGGTGACGACCGAGTTCGCCTGGCGCCGCGCGGCGCGTACGCGCAACCCACACGACCCGCGCTACACGCCGGGCGGCTCCTCGAGCGGCTCGGCTGCAGCCGTCGCCGACCGCATGGTGCCGCTCGCCATCGGCTCGCAGACGGCGGGCTCCGTCATCCGTCCGGCGGCCTACTGCGGAGTGGTCGGCTTCAAGCCGGGATACGGCCTCATCAGCCTGGCCGGCGTCAAGCCGCTCGCCGCCTCGCTCGACACGGCGGGCGTATTCGCGCGCTCGGTGGCGGACGCCGCGCTGATCGCCAGCATCATGGCCGCAAGGCCGGAATGGCAGCAGCTCAGGCCC
>CAYWBX010000775.1:0-1881 GCA_964456015.1 uncultured Hyphomicrobiaceae bacterium
TTTGCCTGTGCCCTCATCGCGCTTAGAGCTTCTGGATTATTCGGATAGGCACTTAATGGTGCTAGCGACGGTTGGCGGCATCATCGCCGCCGCTGAAATCGGGGCAAACGCGGATCTTGGTTCGATAGCCAGTGTCCTTGGGCTCTCGCTCGGCTTTTTGCTCATTGCCGTCGTGTTCGGGCGTAAGGTGATGCCGTTCTGCTTTCGCGCCGTCGCCGCTCTAAAAAGCCAAGGGGTCTTATTAGCTGCAAGCTTGATTCTCTGTTTCGGGTTCTCCTACCTAGCGGGACTTGTGGGGTTGGCCCCAATCGTTGGGGCCTTCACCGCCGGCTTGATTTTAGAGCCGGTTCATTATCAGCACTTAGCTTCCAAGCATAAGGGCGTGACTATTGAAGAGCTTGTTTCTCCTCTGGGCTCGTTTTTGGTGCCAATTTTTTTCGTCATCATGGGGACGCGGGTCAATGTGACGGATTTCCTGCGGACTGAATTGCTCAGTTTTGCGGTGTGCTTGACCGTCGTTGCCATTATCGGAAAACAAATCTGTTCGGTGGGGGTGGTGCAGCGGGGAGTGGATCGGTTTGCCGTTGGATTGGGCATGATTCCCCGGGGCGAGGTTGGGCTCATCTTCGCCAGCATTGGCGCCAGCTTGATGTTGCATGGAAAACCGGTGATCAATTCCGCCACTTATGGGGTGGTGGTTATGATGGTGATTATCACCACCCTGGTCACGCCGCCGCTCATCAAATGGCGATTCGGGAAGCTCCCACGAGAAAGTTAATGCGTTACGGGTGTGGGCTCAGTCCTCCGCGCCTGCGGCCCTGCCGTATTCCTCTAATTTGCGGTAGAGCGTCTTCCGGTCGATGCCAAGCAACTCCGCGGCTTCTTTTTTCTTTCCTTCCGTGAATTCGAGAGCCAGGAGCGTATATTCACGTTCGATGTCGCCCAACGGTCGCCGGCGAAGCAACGCGTCGTGCAAGGTTGTGACTTGCGATCTACTGCCGAGAAGATGGGCGGGGAGGTCGTCTGGCCGAATTTCTTCCCCCTGGCATAGGACAAGAGATCGTTCACTGACATTCTCGAGTTCTCGCACGTTTCCTGGCCACGGGTAATTAAGGAGCACTCGCAGGGTTTCAGGCGATAAGCGTTTGACCCGTGAGGATTGCGCCGACTTATTGATGAAGTACTGAATCAGCATGGGAATATCCTCGGGTCGTTCTCGCAACGGCGGCAAGTGAATATCAACAACATTAAGACGATAGTACAGGTCTTGGCGAAAATTGCCTTCGTTCACGGCGCTCCGCAGGTCACGGTTCGTGGCGGCGATGATCCGTACGTCCACCTTTTCCGTTTTGGTGGCGCCGAGGGGCCGCACCTCTTTATCCTCGATGACCCGCAGGAGCTTGGCTTGCAGGGGGAACGGCAGTTCTCCTACTTCGTCAAGAAATAAAGTGCCGCCATGAGCTTCGGTGAACAATCCCTTTTTATCCTTTCGTGCATCGGTAAACGCCCCTTGCATGTAGCCGAATAATTCCGCTTCCAACAACTGCTCAGGAATTGCCGCACAGTTGAGGGGGAGGAACGGTGCTTGCGCGCGGGCGCTGTGGTAGTGGAGAGTCCGCGCTAGCAAGTCTTTCCCGACACCGCTTTCTCCTGTCAGTAAAATTTTGACTTTGCTGTCTTTCAGGCGGTCGACCAGGGCAAAGACGTGCTGCATGGCCGAACTTTTGCCGAGAATACGATCAAAATGATAGTGCGCCTCGACTTCGCGTTGCAGCCTTCTGATTTCCGTACGAAGATGCTTTTCTTCAAGGGCTCGTTCCACCACTAATGACAGGTCCGCCGCCTTAAACGGTTTGGTGAGATAATAAAACGCTCCCAGCC
>CAYWBX010000776.1:0-1877 GCA_964456015.1 uncultured Hyphomicrobiaceae bacterium
GACCCTGGCGGCCATCCTCTCGCGCGAGCCCGGCGTGCAGGTGCAAAACCTTTACGGCGGCGTGAACGCCGCGCGCAGCGTGGTTGACATGCGCGGCTTCGGCGCGGCGGCCAATTCCAACACCCTGTTCCTGATCAACGGCCGGCGGGTTCAGGATCTCGACATGGTCGGGATCGACCTTGCGGCGCTCCCGCGCGAAAGCATCGAGCGCATCGAAATCACCCGGGGCAACAGCGGGACCGTGCTTTACGGCGACGGTGCGATCGGCGGCGTGATCAACATCGTCACCAAGACCGGCGTCGGCGTGAAGCCGGGGGCGCGTATCGATGCAGGTTTCGGCTCCTTCAATTACCGCGAGGGCAACGCCTCCGCATACGGCTCGAACGGCGGATGGTCGGCGAGCATCTTCAGCAACGCGATCAACAGCGACGGATATCGCGAGAACAACACCTACAAGCAATATGGCGGCGTCGCCGATATCCGCTATACGCATGACTTGGGCAGTTTTTATGTCAACCTGTCCGCCGACGATCAGCATGTCGGCTTGCCGGGGCACCGGCGCTACTCGCCTTCGGAGGGCATCTTCAATCTGATCACCAACCGGCGCGGCGCCTTTACGCCCTACGACTTCGCCGACAAGCAGGGCCAGAACGGCACGATCGGCTTTACGCACAGGCTGGCGCCCGGCATCGAGGTCATCGTGGACGGCGGCATCCGGAAAAAGCAGGAGCAGGCGCAGTTCTTCCTTGCAACCGAGTTCGCCGCGACCACGACACCGCGCCAGGCCGTCGATACGCAGCTATCCACGTGGTCCGTCACGCCGCGCGTCAAAATCGACACGACGCTGTGGGGCATGCCGTTCAAGGCGCTCGGCGGCTTCGACTATTTCGATGCCGATTATCATTCGGAGCGTCCGCTCTATTTCACCGCGGCGCCGATCAACACCTACGATCTCAATCAGGTCTCGCAGGCCTGGTACTGGATGCAGACGCTCACCGTGCTGCCGGGCACGGACATTTCCGCGGGCGGCCGCACCCAGAAGACGACAATCCATGCGCGCGACCGGTTCGATGCGTCCGCGCCGGGCGGTACCAGTTGCTTTTTCGGATTCTGTTTTCCTAACGGCATCGAGGGGCTGCCGCTTGACGAGAGCGAGAGAAATCGCGCCTGGCACCTCGGCATCGAGCAGCGCCTCGGCCCGCATCTTGCCCTGTTCGGGCGCATGGCGCAGGCCTTCCGGGTCCCGAATGTCGACGAGCGCGTCGGCATGGTCACCGCGCTGACCGGTGTGCCGACGACCTTCAAGCTGCGGACCCAGAAATCGCATGACTGGGAGGCGGGCGCGCGCGTCAATGCCGGGCCGCTGGAAGCACAATGGAGCTACTACAACATGAATCTCACCGACGAGATTCATTTCCATTTCGGCCCGAACTTCACGGCGTTCAACACCAATCTCGATCCGACGCGGCGTTACGGCCATGAGACCATCGTTTCCGTCAAGCTTGCCGACAACCTCCGTCTGAAGGGCGGTCTTGCCTATACGCGCTCGGTGTTCCGCGAGGGCCTGTTTGCAGGCAACGACGTGCCGCTGGTCTCGAAATGGACCGGCAATGGCGGGTTCTCATGGGACATCGTCAAGAACAAGCTCACGCTCGACACGGTGGTGCGCTATGTCGGAGAACGGCGCATGGACAACGATCAGGCCAATCTGCAACCGCTCACGCCGGCTTTCACGACCGTGGATGTCCGCCTCGGGGGCAAGGTCGAAAACGTCTTCTGGTCGGTTGCGGTGCTGAACCTGTTCAACGAGGAATATTTCGACTACGCCATCGCGAGCCCCTATCCGAACGGCTTCGCCAGCCGGCTCGGCACCTACA
>CAYWBX010000777.1:0-1872 GCA_964456015.1 uncultured Hyphomicrobiaceae bacterium
GGTCGGGTTCCCCCATCAGACACGCGTCGAAGCGCCCTTCCTGAACGCGGTCCGAGGGACAGCCGACATTGAGATTGACTTCAGCAAATCCATGCGCCGCAGCGATGTGTGTGGCTTCGGCGAGACGGGCTGGATCGCAGCCTCCGAGCTGCAACGCGACCGGTCGTTCGGCGTCGTGGAAGGCGAGCAGTTGCTCCCGCTTGCCGTGGATCACCGCATCCGCAGTCACCATCTCCGTGTAGAGGCGGGCGCGTCGGCTCATGAGACGATGGAAAAACCGGCAGTGCCGGTCCGTCCAGTCCATCATGGGCGCGACACAAAAGCGATGCGGGTGAGGGGCCAAGGGGTCCTCGGACGGATCTGTCGTAGCCAGGGTAGGAATTGGCACAGTCTCGATACACCAAAGGCGCGCGGCCGGCGCGCGATCTACAATCCGACGCGATCGATGGTCCAGCGAGTGGTCCGGCCCGTCCAGAACCTTCGCCGCTCACCCCTGCGACCGGCTTCCGAGCCGTCCAACAGCCAAATGCGGCGAGCCGGAGCGTAGATCGAAGGGTCGGTCCGGCAAATCGTGTTGTGGACAAGACGTTAAGAAGGGCGGTCTGCCCGACAAGCCCCGGGCGTTCGCCTGACCTCAGTCCATGCCGTTCCGCTGAAGCCGCCCCTCGGAGACCGCAACCGTCAGCCCAAACCCCCGGAGCCGATGGAGGAAGCGTCGGTTTGCCGTCATAGTAAGTCCGGCGGAGCCGCGAAACCCTGAAGCGCACGTCGGGAATGCAGCTTCGATGGTGCCCCGCTCATCCCAACGCCCATTGCGCTGAACCGGCCGCGCGCACCTCCGTCGCAGCCTCTTACCCCTTCTGCCGCGCTGCCGGCCGGCCCGCGGCGGCGCCGGAGAACCGACGGTCTAGTACCGCCGAATCAACCCGACGAGACGCCCTTGAACCTCTACCTGATCCGGACCGAAAATACGTGTCTCATAATTGGGATTTGCAGCTTCAAGCGCGATCGCCGAGCCCCGCTTGCGGATGCGCTTCAGCGTCGCCTCTTCCTTCTCGACTAGGGCCACGACGATATCGCCGTTCTCGGCGGTGCTGGTGCGCTTGATGATGACGACGTCGCCCTCGTGAATGCCGGCCTCGATCATCGAGTCGCCCCTGACTTCGAGCGCGAAGTGCTCGCCATTGCCAAGCAGGTCAGGCGGGCAGATGACGTCTTGAGTGGGGTTCTGGATAGCGGAAATGGGCGTTCCGGCGGCGATCCGCCCCATGAGCGGCACGGCAATGCCCTGTCCGCCGCCGGCGGCATACGACGGCGGCGAAAATGGCGCGGGCCGCAAGGCGGCGCGAGCTTCTGCGAGGCCATGAACCGAGGCCGAGGCGCGTTTGCGGCCGTCACTCATGGCTTCCGGCAACTTGATGATCTCAAGCGCACGCGCACGGTGCGGCAGCCGTCGGATAAACCCCCTTTCCTCCAGCGCCGTGATCAGGCGGTGAATACCAGACTTCGAGCGCAGTTCGAGTGCCTCCTTCATTTCGTCGAAGGAGGGGGGCACGCCGGTCTCCTGGACGCGCGAATGAATGAAGTCCAGCAGCTCTTTTTGCTTGGTGGTCAGCATTCTCCCTCCCTCCCACATCCGTTCAGGATCGCCTCCGCCGGACGACCCCGCACGGCTGGTGGCTAGAGTTACGTACACATCGCGAAGACGCTATATGTTCTCTGGGCGTTCTGCAAGCGTTTTCGTGCGGGGAGGCGCAACCGCGGCATCAGAAGTCAAGCGCGAGGATGGGGACGGCGGTGCCGGCGGGAACTGCCGGAGCGCCGATCGGTCGGACGATCAGACAATTGGCCGTCGCGAGCGGCGTGAGCAGC
>CAYWBX010000778.1:0-1268 GCA_964456015.1 uncultured Hyphomicrobiaceae bacterium
CCGCGTCGGAAGTGGGAGGAGCCCATACCATTATTCCCGCGAACGCGGGAATCCACGCCCTTCCCCCTCTCCCCGCGAGCGGGGAGAGGGCCGGGGAGAGGGTGGGTTCCCTCTGTAACCCAAGTCACAAACCCCCAAATTCCCCCTTGACGCCAGCCCCCAGCAACAGTACATTAGCAACAACTAATATTACTCAACGGAGCACCTCATGACCATCAACCAATACATCCGCATCTTCGCCGGCACCTTCATCCTCGCCTCGCTGGGCCTCGCCCACGCCAACGGCCAGGCCGACCTGTCGCAGATGTCGTGGCTCTGGTTCACCGCCTTCGTCGGCGCCAACCTGTTCCAGAGCGGCTTCACCAGGTTCTGCCCGCTGGAGACCATCCTCGTCAAGCTGGGCGTCGCCAAGCCGTCCATCGGCGGCAGCTGCGCCTAAGCCGCAACCATCCTCCTCCTCGCCGCGCAAAGCGGCAGGTTCTAACGGGAACTCCGAAATGGGTTCCCGTTTTTTTCTGGCGTACCTATGCGAACCTCAAACAACCGCCCCTATTGATTTAGGTTGGAGTTACAACCTAAAATAATGCTCGCGCTTATTTCAGGTTCGGCTCAACGCCCATGCAGCGACCCGCTCCCGGCAGGTATGTGAGAGTCACCACGACAGGCGAGCCGTTCGACGCCTTCGTGCCGGCGCCGTTGCCGCCGGTGCCGCCGCTGGAGTGGTCGCCGGCCTTGCGCAGGCGCTTCGACGATGCCTTGCTGGCGCTCGGCCGGCTCGATGCCCTCGCCGCGCACCTGCCCAATGCATCCCTGCTGCTCTACAGCTTCGTGCGCAAGGAGGCGGTGCTGTCGTCGCAGATCGAGGGCACGCAATCGTCGCTCGCGGACCTGCTGCTCTACGAGATCGACGAGCAGCCGGGCGTGCCGGTAGCCGATGCGCGCGAGGTGAGCCGCTGCGTGATGGCGCTGGAGCGCGGCCTGAAGCGGCTGAAAGGCGGGCTGCCGCTGTGCATGCGCCTGCTGTGCGAAATGCACAAGGTGCTGCTCACGCATCCCGGCGGACGCGGCAAGACAGCCGGCGAGGTGCGGCGCTCGCAGGTGTGGATAGGCGGTACGCGGCCCGGCAACGCGGCGTTCGTGCCGCCGCCGGCCGATGCGCTGCAGGGCTGCCTCGCGCCGTTCGAGCGCTTCCTCAACGACGAGCCGGAGTCCACGCCGCCGCTCATCAAGGCGGCGCTCGCGCATGTGCAGTTCGAGACCATCCACCC
>CAYWBX010000778.1:1278-1870 GCA_964456015.1 uncultured Hyphomicrobiaceae bacterium
GGCCGCCTCGGGCGCCTGCTGATCGTGCTGCAACTGGTCGCCGACGGTGTGCTGCGCGAGCCGATGCTGTACCCGAGCCTGTTCTTCAAGAAACACCGCGCGCTGTACTACGAACTGCTCAACGAGGTGCGGCTGCGCGGCGACTGGGAACGCTGGCTGGATTTTTTCGCCGAGGGCGTGCAGGTGAGCGCCGTGCAGGCGGCGAGCACGGCCAATGCGCTGCTGGCGCTGGTCAACGCGGATCGTGACCGCATCGCCGGACTGGGGCGCGCCGCGACGTCGGCGCTCGCGGTCCTCCACGCCTTGCAGCGCCAACCGATCGCCACCGCGGCCGCGCTGGTCAGCGCCACCGGCCTCACCGCCGCCACCGTGAACAAGTCGCTCGCGCATCTTGAAAGTCTTGCCGTCGTCGGCGAACGCACCAACCGGCAACGCGGGCGGGTGTTCAGCTACACCGCCTATGTGCAGAAACTTGCCCGCGAACTGGAGCCGGACCAATGAGCCGATTCTGCTTCCTGCAATGCGAATGGCCTGCCTCCGCCTTCGTCGGCGCCAACCTGTTCCAGAGCGGCTTCACCAGGTTCTGCCCGCT
>CAYWBX010000779.1:0-1870 GCA_964456015.1 uncultured Hyphomicrobiaceae bacterium
TTCAGGGGCCGCTGCCTGCAGATCGCGGGCAGGGGCGTGAGCGATGCTTGTGTGCGCAAGCGCAGTCGCCGTTCAAACCAGCTCTGTTGCCGGTCCCCGATCAGAAAGAATGACATGAGCTTCCAAGACCTCGGCCTTCCACAGCCGATCCTCAAGGCGCTGGCCGATGAAGGCTACACGGCGCCAACCCCCATTCAGCGCCAGGCGATCCCGGTTGTGCTCGCCGGCCGCGACCTCCTCGGCATCGCGCAGACGGGGACCGGCAAGACGGCGGCCTTCGCGCTGCCGATCCTTGCCCGCCTCGACGCCGACCGCCGGCCTGCGCCGCGCCGCGGCTGCCGGGTGCTCGTGCTCTCGCCGACGCGCGAACTCGCAACGCAGATCGGCGCGAGCTTTAAGACTTACGGCCGGCATCTGGGCGTTCGCGTCGCGGTCGTCTTCGGCGGCGTTGGGATGCGCGGCCAGATCGAGGCCCTGTCGCGCGGCGTCGATGTGCTCGTCGCCACGCCGGGCCGCTTGATCGACCATCTGGACAACCGCAACGTCATCATCTCCGCGACGGAGGTTTTTGTCCTCGACGAGGCCGACCAGATGCTTGATCTCGGCTTCGTGCGGCCCATTCGGAAGATCGTCGGCCACCTGTCGTCGGCGCGCCAGAACCTGTTCTTCTCCGCGACCATGCCGGGCGAGATTGCGAAGCTCGCCGACGAACTGCTGGTGCAGCCGGTGAAGGCGGCGGTCGCTCCCGTTGCGACGACGGCCGAGCGGGTCAGACAGCGCGTGATCCACATCGAGCACGCAAGGAAGCGCGACTTGCTCGTCGAGCTGCTCGGCGATCCGGCGATGGCAAGGGCACTCGTTTTCACACGCACCAAGCGCGGTGCCGACCGGGTCGCGCAGCACCTCGACAGGGCCGGCATCGACGCCGCCGCCATCCACGGCAACAAGAGCCAGCGGCAGCGGGAGGAGGCGCTCGACAGCTTCAAGTCGTCGGCGGTCCGCGTGCTGGTCGCAACCGACATCGCCGCGCGCGGCATCGATATCGACGCGGTGAGCCACGTCGTCAACTTCGAATTGCCCGAGGTTCCCGAAGCCTACGTCCACCGCATCGGGCGCACGGCGCGCGCCGGTGCTGCGGGCGAGGCCATTTCCCTGTGCGACAGCGAGGAGCGCGATCTCCTGCGGGCCATCGAGCGGCTGACGCGGCAGGCCATTGCGGCCGAGGATCGCCGCAACGGGCCGCCTGCGGCGGGCGCTCGTGCCTCAACTCGGGCGGAGGGGCGTGCCTCGCGGTCCGCATCGGAGCGCGGTCGCAACGGCGGACGCGACACGGGCCTTCCGCCATTCGCCCGTCCGGCCGGGCGCGAGGCCGGTCCGAGCGATGGTCGGACCGGGGTTGCAGATCCCGTGCGCCGGCCGCGACCCCTGCGGTTCGGCGACGGCATGGAAAGCTTGCGCGCTGACGATCGCGCGACTGACCGCGCGCGCCCGGTGCGTGAGCCGTCTGCCGGCCCGTCGCGTCACGGTTCGCGCCAGTCCATGGAACTTGATCGCGAGGCTCGTGTCGAAGGGCATCGCCCGCGCGAGTCGGTCGGGGGACGGGACCACGACGCTGCCGCGCGGTGGGATTCTGCCGGGGCGCGCCGTGGCGAGCCAGAGTCCGGTCGGGCGACATCTGCCGGTGACCGCCATGCGTTCGGTGACCGGGGGACGAACCGCGGGCACCGTGTCCGCGAAGAGACGGGCCGTGAGCGTTCCGGATCGGCGCGCGGCGCGCGGCGTGGAGCGGGTGCGAGGCGCGACGACGGTCCGCAGAATACCGGCCGAGCAAGCGAGCGCCGGCGTGATGGCGATGACCTGGCCCCCGCCG
>CAYWBX010000780.1:0-1862 GCA_964456015.1 uncultured Hyphomicrobiaceae bacterium
GCGATGCCGGCCAGGGCTTCGCGGAGCTTCGCGGCTTTGGCGCGGCCGGGCCCGTCATTGTCGGCATGCACGACAACCGTGCGGCCGGCGAACACGGTCAGCTCGGTCGTGCCCGGATCCGCAATCGAGGTCGCGGTCAGACCGAGCCCCGCAAGCCGGTTGGCATCCTTCTCGCCCTCGGTAACGTGCACGTCGCCGGTCGCGGCGACGATCTCGGGGAGACGGTACGGAACCCGCGCGACCCCGGCCAGATTCTCGATCCAGCCTCCGTCAGGACTCGGCCGGCGCATGCGGAACGTCTTGGCGAGCCGCTTGCCGGCTCGGTCGTGCAATTCGAGCCTGACGTTCTCGTAAAGGAGCGCCCCGTCGGCGTTCGTGTAACGATAGTTTGCCACGATCTTGAATCCGCGTCGTAGCAAGGCAGAAATGTTCCCACCCGTGTCGATCCTGCTCGCACCTTCCGACGTGCCGAGATTGATGCCTCGGCGCCGCAACGCGGCCGTCAGGTCGGCCTGCGAGCACCCGGCGCGACAGATGTACACGATCCCTTTGCGCCCGAACTCAACGTCGAGGCTCGGGTGGCTGTCGTCGTGGCAGGGACAGATCGTGGACCATCGGCCCCGTGCCGCGTTGGTGAGCTTTGCGCGTGCGCCGCCGAGCGCGCGCGCAATTGCCTCGGGCGTCCGCGCGATCGCACCCGGAATTGGTCGCGCCGCAGCGTTTGCGCTGGGAGGGTTGGAGCCTAATTTGAGGAAGGTCCGGTTCATGGTGTTCGCCCGAGAGAAAAGGACGGCGCTGCGCCACAAATGCCAGGGCGCGGCAAATGCAAGAACGGCCGTCGGGAGAGAGAGCTGCGGGGTGAGATGCGCAGCCGCCGCCGGTTTTCACCGGGGGCGGCAGTACCGGTCAGGCAGCATCGCGACGCGAGGCGAGAAACGCCTCGAGATCGTTCCTGAGGACCAGCCGCCGTCCCGCAGCCTTCACGGACTTAAGCTCACCTGTCTTGATGAGCTGGTAGAGGGTCGAGCGGCTAAGGCCGCTAGCCTGCGCGGCTTCATTGATCTGGTACGCAAGTTTGCCATGCGAGTTGGCAGCGTCCGACAATTTCGATATTGCCATCGAAAGACCTCGCGCCGTTTCATCGATGGCACCTAATTATCCCCACGAGTCCGGTGGTGTCAGCCGTGATTGGCAGACTAAGAAAGGCCCTTCGCCGGCGCCTTCTTGACCTGCTTCCCAGACCACCTCTGGCGCACGCGGTGAACCCGCTCACAAAACGCGTCGAGAGCGAGCTTGCGTTCGGACCGCGGCAGGCTGGTGTAGACGCCCCAGGCAAAGGTCAAGAAGGGAGAACTGCGCCGCGCGTCTCTGCTCCAGCTGGTTGTGGGAACGCCGTAGTGCTTGGCAAATATGTCTGCCAACGTCCAGATGAGACTCTCAAGAGCATCATCCGGAGCCGGGCCTTTCCGCACATACGTGAGGACTTCGGCAATCGTCCGTTCACACGACCTCTGCAAGTCTCCCAACGTGAGGAGCAAGCTCTCCGGATCGGCGAACCCGTGCTTCGTTAGATATCCGCTGATCACCAGGTTGTCAGGATTCGACCGGCCGGTGAGTTGTTCAATCGTCTTTTCCAGTTCCCTCGCACGAGCAATGAGCAGCTTCATCGCGCGCGTGACATCTGCGGTAGTTGCGCCCCCGACATTCATGAAGGTGCGCACGCAATACCAGCGCATCGCCTCTCGGATTTCCTCCCGCACAGTTTGATCGAGTGTGAAGCCTTGCCATTTCCGGAATCTCCGGACGTTCGCTTCGATCTTGCGGAAGTGGCTCTCGCCTATCTCGGGTTCGGGCGGTGTGCC
>CAYWBX010000781.1:0-1854 GCA_964456015.1 uncultured Hyphomicrobiaceae bacterium
GTCGGCTCTGAACCGAAGAGAGCAGGCAGGGCGTCGCGCAAGGCCGCGGCGCCCTTCCGCTGTCGGCTGGTCATCATGGCGCGCGAGCCGGTGGCCGGCCGCGTGAAGTCTCGGCTGGCGCGGAGCATCGGCGCTGTCGAGGCGCTCCGCTTCTATCGCGGCGCCGTGCGGGCGGTCATCGTGCGACTTGCCCGGCAGCCGTTCTGGCAGACGCTGATCGCGGTCGCGCCCGACGCGGCGCTGCGATCGCGCGCCTTTCCGCCGCACGCGCGCCTGATCAAGCAAGGTGGCGGCGATCTGGGGCAGCGGATGCAGCGCCCGATGCGGCAATTGCCGCCCGGACCCGTGTGCGTGATCGGCACCGACGTGCCGGCCATCGAGGTTGGGGATGTGCGCCGCGCCTTCCGGCTGCTGGGCGCGGCCGACATGGTCTTCGGCCCGGCCGCCGACGGCGGCTTCTGGCTCGTTGGCGCCCGTCGCCGGCCGCGCGTGATCGAGCCCTATGCGGGCGTGCGCTGGTCGCGCCCGGCGACGCTTGCCCAGGTGCTCGCCAACCTCTCGCCGCACAAGGTCGCCTTAACGACCGGGAGAAGCGATGTCGACGAGCGCGAGGACCTGCAGCGCGAGGGCCCGTACTTCGCCCGTGTGGTGCGCCCATCCCAGCCGCCGCCGTCGGCGATACCAGGGCTCGTGGACCAGACGGCGACCGACCGGTAGAGCAGATACCATTGACAGGCGCACGGGCGACCGGTTGCTTGCGCCCGGCCCGTCAGCGGCCAGGGGAGCTTCCGGGGAGTGCGGCTGATGGTTTTGGATCTGGTTGTCGGCAATCCCGACGCGGCCGCTTTCTTGGTCTTCTCGATCGCAATCTTCGGCTATCGGCTGATCGCCGGTTACGGCCCCCTCGAGCGCCGCTCCATCGTCGGCGCCATCCAGCGGCGGCGGGAGGACTGGATGCGCAATATGGCCGTGCGCGACGCGCGCATCGTCGACGCCCATCTCCTCGGCGGCCTCGCCCAGGGCAACGCATTCTTCGCCTCGACCAGCGCGCTGATCATCGGCGGGCTCGCCGCCATGATGGGCTCCGGAGAGAAGGTCCAGGCGCTGCTCGAGCGGCTGCCTTATGTCGCCAAGTCGACGCCGGTGGTCTTCGAGCTGAAACTGCTCCTTCTGGTCGTCATCTTCGTCTACGCATTTTTCAAGTTCGCCTGGGCGTTCCGTCTTTCGCATTATGCCGCGATCATGGTCGGCGCGACGCCGCTGCTCGAGCCAGACAAGTCGAATCTGGCGCAATGCGAGGCGCATGCGCTGCGCACCGCGCGGCTCATCGGGCTTGGAGCCGAACACGCCAACGGGGGCCTGCGCGCCTATTACTATGCCGTCGCGGCCATGGCCTGGTTCTTCCACCCGCTCGCCTTCGCCGCCGCCTCGACGTGGGTGGTGCTGATCCTGCTCAGACGCGATTTCTTCTCCCGCTCACGCCGGCTCATCCTGGGTCAGGGAGCCATGCCCGACGTATGACGGCCGACGAAATGCAGCTCATGCGGGCCTGCCCGACTGCCGCAAGGCCTGCCGCGCCTCTGACGGAGGCATGTTGAACCAGGCGCGCGCGGCGCGCGTGAAGGCCGACAGCTGAGAGAAGCCGAGCATCATGGCGATCTCGGTGAGCGGCAGGTCGGTGTCGCGCAGATAGCGTTCGGCAAGCTGCTTTCTGAGCCGCGTCAGCTCGGTTTCAAATGTCGTCCCGGCGCGGCTGAGCCTGACCTGCAGCTGCCGCGGGGTCAGATTGAAGTGCGCAGCCGCCCCCGCGAGCGTTGCCCCGTCTGTCGCCAGATGCTCCAGGATGTAGCTGCT
>CAYWBX010000782.1:0-1851 GCA_964456015.1 uncultured Hyphomicrobiaceae bacterium
AGCCGTCGGCCTGCTGGTAGGTCTCCATCACCGCGATCAGCGCGCGCCCGACGGCGACGCCCGAGCCGTTCAGCGTCGTGACAAACCCTTTCACCTTGCCGTCCTTGCCCTTGTAGCGCGCGTTCATGCGGCGCGCCTGGAAGTCGCCGCAGACCGAGCAGCTTGAAATTTCGCGGTACATGTTCTGGCCCGGCAGCCAGACCTCGATGTCGTAGGTCTTCTGCGAGGCAAAGCCCATGTCGCCGGTGCAGAGCGTCACCACGCGATAGTGCAGGCCGAGCCGGCGCAGCACTTCTTCGGCGCACGCGGTCATGCGCTCGTGCTCGTCCATCGCCTGTTCGGGCGTGGTGATCGAGACGAGCTCGACCTTGGTGAATTGATGCTGGCGGATCATGCCGCGGGTGTCCTTGCCGGCGGCACCCGCTTCGGCGCGGAAGCAGGGCGTGCAGGCGGTGAGCCGCATCGGCAGACGCGCTTCGTCGGTGATGTCCTCGCGGACGAGATTGGTCAGCGGGACTTCGGCGGTGGGGATGAGGCCTAGACGCGCAGGCACTCCGCTACGAGCAGCAACGAGCCTTCTTGCGAACTTCACAAAAAGGAACTGAAGGATATACCCTTCTTCAAAACGATCATGCGCTGCCTTGTACTCCCTCCACGAGGAAATCACGCCGTCGTCTTTAGTAGATAGCGCCGCTTGCTCAAGCTCGGCATCGTCTTGATCTTCAATCAAATACGCATATTCGCGCGCATCGAAATCGCCAATACGGTCTATGAAAAACTGATCCGCTTCGAATTTTGGTAGTTGTGCGGTTCCAAACATTACTGGATCCCGCACCATGAGAGGCGGATTGACTTCGGTATAGTCATGCTCCTGGGTGTGCAGATCGAGCATGAATTGCGCGAGCGCGCGTTCGAGTCGCGCGAGGGCGCCGGTCAGCACCACGAAGCGCGCGCCGGAGAGCTTTGCAGCCAGTTCGAAATCCATCATGCCAAGGGCTTCGCCGAGCTCGAAATGCTGCTTCGGCGTGAAGGCGTAATCGCGCTTCGCCCCGAACCTGTGATGCTCGACATTGCCGTGCTCGTCGGCGCCGTCCGGCACCTCGTCGAGCGGGAGGTTCGGGATTTCCGCGAGCGCATTACGTAGCGCCTCGTCCGCCGCCTTCGCCGCTGCTTCCAGCTCCGGCTGCTTCGTCTTGAGGTCGGCGACCTCCGCCATCAGCGCGTTTGCGCGCGCCTCGTTCTTCGCCTTTTTCGCCTCCCCGATCTCCTTCGAGGCGGCGTTGCGCCGCGCCTGCGCGGTCTCGGCCGCGGTGATGGCCGCGCGCCGCGCTTCGTCAAGCGCGATCAGGCGTTGCGCCGCGCCCTTGAAGTCGGGCTTCCGCCGCATCAGACGGCGGTCGAACTCGTCCGGATTGTCGCGGATCCATCGGATGTCGTGCATGGCGTGTCGTTTTCCGGATTCGGGCCGTCTTATACACATTTCCGGGCGCGGCCTCGCCCTTCGAGACGCGCCGCCCGCAACGTCGCTCCTCAGCGCGAGGCTTTAGCCAACGCTCCGCCGGCCCTGTTGGTTTGGAAGGCGGGGGGCCGCCCGTCCCGTTTCCCTCTCCTGCCGCAGCAGGAATGGAGCGCCGGGAGGCGCCAGGGTGCTTGGCGCAAGCACCCCTGGCGGCCGCTTGACGCACGGCCACCGCGCACTCACGGCCCGTTCCGGTTACCCGGAGGGGCCGCTTTCGGAGTGCGCGAGCCCAGTAACGCAGGGCCCGGCGCCATCGCAAGTCGGGTTCACCCGACTTGCGCACGATTCATGGCCGAAGTCGGATATATCCGACTTCGGCCATGAATCGTGCG
>CAYWBX010000783.1:0-1843 GCA_964456015.1 uncultured Hyphomicrobiaceae bacterium
CTCATTCCCGCGCAGGCGGGAATCCGGTTCTTATTGCTCTGGGTCCCCGCCTGCGCGGGGACGAGCGGAGGCAAGCTGTCCTCGTTCCTACTTCTTCAGTTCCACGATTTTCTGCCGCTGCTCGCCAAGCCCCGATATTCCGAGCGTCACCACGTCGCCCGCCTTCAGGAATTTCGGCTCCGGCTTGAAGCCAAGTCCCACGCCCGGCGGCGTGCCGGTGACGATGATGTCACCCGGCTCCATGACGAAGAATTGCGAGCAATACCAGACGAGGTGCTCGACCCCGAAAATCATGGTGCGGGTGTTGCCGCGCTGGCGCTTCTCGCCGTTTACGTCGAGCCACATATCGAGATTCTGCGGGTCCTTGATCTCGTCCCTGGTGACGAACCACGGCCCGATCGGCCCGAAGGTCTCGCAGCCCTTGCCCTTGTTCCATTGCCCGCCGGAGCGGTCGATCTGGAATGAGCGCTCCGACACGTCGTTCGACACGAAATAGCCGGCGATCGCGCTCATCGCCTTGCTTCGGTCGAGATAGCGCGCGCGCTTGCCGATCACGACGCCGAGCTCGACCTCGTAATCGAGCTTGGTCGAGTCCTTCGGGATGATGGTGTCGTCGTTCGGCCCGCAGATGCAGGTCGGCGCCTTGTTGAAGATGATCGGCTCTTTCGGGATCGGCATGCCGGCCTCGGCGGCGTGATCGGAATAGTTGAGCCCGATGGCGATGAAGTTGCGCACGTTTCCGACGCAGGGCCCGAGCCTTGGCCTGCCGGGGACGATTTTCAGCCGGTTCAGATTGGCCTTCTTGATCTTCGCCAGCCCGCCGGACGCGAGCATGGCCCCGTCGATATCCGGCACAATTCGCGACAAATCGCGGATTTTCCCGTCCGGACCGACGATACCGGGCTTTTCGCGGCCTGCCGGGCCGTAACGCACGAGCTTCATGTTTCCCCCTGGGAGTTGGTCGATGGCGCGGTTTGGCCTGCCGCACGGATTGGCGCGGGACTATGCGGTGTTAGGCGGGAAGGGGCAAGGCTCGCTACCCCCTCAGCCTGCTAATGCGCGGCCTCACGCGGTTTCCTTCCTGATCTCATAGGCGCCCGTCAGCATTTCGATCGGCAAATGCCATGTCTCGCTGATCGTGCGGATCATGTCGAGCGTCAGCCGACGCTCGCGATTGAGAATTTCCGACGCGCGGTTTCGTCCGATGAGTGCGGCCAGCTCGGCCTGCGATTTCCCCATCGACCCGATCGCAAAATGGAGAACGTTGACCGGATCTGCACGTCGCGGCATGGGAAAATGCCGGTCCTCGTATTCCTTGATAAGGACTGACAGGACCTCAAAACGGTCGCCGTCCGCGCTCCCCGGAACGGGCTGTCTTTCGATATAGCGCGCAACCTCGGCCAATGCCCAATCGTAGTCGCTCTCGCTGTGGAGAGGGCGAACGTCCATCATCATACGGTCTCCGGATCGATGTTGTCGTACTCCTGGTGTGTGCCGACGAACTTGATCAAGGCTGTCTTGAACGAACAGAGCGGAAGCTAACCTATTGTCCCGCCCTCCGCCCCGCCATATGTGCGAGATACCCGATCACCGCCTCGATATCGCGGTCGCTCATCTGGTCCTCGGCAAAGCCCGGCATGACCTGCGCCGGCCAGCTGCGCACCGCTTTCGGGTCGCGGATCAGCGCGTGCAGCCCTTTCCGCGTCATGTAGGCGGTCGGGCTCATCGGCCGGTTCAGGTCGGGGCCGACATCGCTTGCGCCGGCGCCGTCGAGCCTATGGCAGGGCAGGCATTGCGTGACGAACAGCGCCTGGCCCAGGCGCGCCTCGTGCGTTGCGGGGAG
>CAYWBX010000784.1:0-1834 GCA_964456015.1 uncultured Hyphomicrobiaceae bacterium
TGCGATCCATCCGGGCTATGGTTTTCTGTCCGAAAATCCGCGCTTTGCAGAGGCCGTGTCGCATGCAGGCTTGACCTTCATCGGTCCGGAACCATCGGTCATCAGTTTGATGGGGGAGAAGACCCGGGCACGCGCTCTAATGCGCGGATGGGGTGTGCCGATGGCGCGCAACAGTGAGGCGTTGCTGGACGATGAGGCGGCGATCCTGGCCGCCGGAGAAGGCGTCGGATTTCCGGTGCTGGTCAAGCCAGCCAATGGTGGTGGCGGTATCGGCATGATAGCAGCTCGAAAGACCGACGAGCTGGCGGCGGCTGTCGCGAAGGCAAGAACGGCCGCCCAGCGCGCGTTCGGAGACTCTTCGGTCTATTTGGAACAGCTTCTAGTGTGCCCCCGGCACATCGAATTTCAGGTCGTCGCCGATCGTTATGGCAACGCCTGTCATTTGTTCGAGCGTGACTGTTCAATTCAGCGGCGCCACCAGAAGGTGATCGAGGAGGCGCCGGCGCCTGGTCTGTCGCGCGACGAAGCCGATGCCATGGCAGCGCGGATCGTCCCGATTGTTGCGGCGCTCGGCTACAGCACGATCGGAACGGTCGAGATGCTGCATGAGCCCTCGTCCGGCTTCTTGTTTCTGGAAATGAATACGCGGTTGCAGGTCGAGCATGCGGTCACTGAAGAAGTAACGGGCGTCGATCTCGTAAAGGCTCAGATCCGGCTGGCGGCAGGGGAAGCCCTTGCGAACGTCGTGGCACTGCCGCCGCGCCTGCAGGGTCACGCAATTCAGGCGCGAATATATGCCGAGGATCCAGTTCGTTTCCTCCCGTCGCCTGGGACGTTGACGGAATTCAGCATTCCGGGCGGGGAAGGTATCAGGGTCGAGTCTGGCTTTGCCAAGGGTTGTGTGATCAGTCCCTATTATGATCCGATGATCGCCAAAGTCATCGCGCGCGGCCCGGACCGGGCCTCCGCCATTGCGCGCTTGCGCGCGGCCTTGGCGCAAGTCGAGATCAGCGGCGTGCGGACTAATATTCCGTTCCTGCTGCGTGTGCTCGACGACGAGCGCTTCCGCGACGGCGAGGTCCATACCGGTCTGGTCGGCGAAATCCTATCAAGAGGCACGAACTGAACGATGGCTGTGATCGATGTGAAGGCCGATATTGGCGGCGTGGTTTGGAAAATCGAGGTGGCGGTCGGCGGCGTGGTGGCCGAGGACGACCCGATCCTGATCCTTGAATCTATGAAGATGGAAGTTCCGGCGCTGGCGCCGTGTGGCGGCACGCTTACCGAATATCTCGTGGCGGAGGGTGACACTGTGCGAGAAGGTCAAGTTATCGCGCGAATTACGACATAGGCCGCAGGGCTCTTTGCAGAAGGGCTTTTTGCAGAATCAACCTGCTGAGAATGGTCGATAGATGCAATAGGGAGGATGAACGCATGAATTCGATATTGAGGTTGTGCCTCTGTTTTTTTCTTTGTCTTGCGATTCTCGCACAGGCGGCGCCCGCGCAGGCGCAGTCCTCGGCACGGGGTGCGCTGACCCTCGTCGTGCCGTATCCGGCGGGCGGCACAACCGATCAGGTAGCCCGTTTGCTGATAGATGCTCTGGGCACGGAACTTGGCCAGCCAGTGGTGATTGATAACCGCGGAGGAAGCGCTGGAAATGTCGGAGCTGCGTATGTCGCAAGATCCAATCCGGATGGTTCGACCGTTCTGCTTGCTACGAATGCGGTCATGACGATGAATCCGTTTATCTACAAGAGCATCAACTTCGATCCGGTCAAGGATTTCACTGCGATTAGCGAAGTGACTCAAGGGGTGATCGGAATAGCGGTCA
>CAYWBX010000785.1:0-1825 GCA_964456015.1 uncultured Hyphomicrobiaceae bacterium
CACGCTTCCTCTCCGCACGCAGGGCCGCAGGCTCGGAGCCTACGGCGCCTGGCAATCGCCGCTGTCGGCCGAGGCGGTCGCAAGCCAGTCCTTGCGGCTGATGCTCGTGCGCGCGGCGGGATCATGGATCTATTGGACTGAGCAGCGACCGGCCGAGGGCGGCCGGACGACGATCATGCGGGCGCGGCCCAAGGGCCGCCCGGAGGAGCTTCTGCCGGCGCCCTTCTCGGCCCGTTCGCGCGTGCATGAGTACGGCGGCGGGGAGCTACTCGTCGTCAGTGGCGCCATCTATTTCGTCAACGACGCCGACCAGCAGATCTACGAGATCGAGCCCGGCGAGGCGCCACAGAGGCTGACCGATATGATCGGCTGTCGGTTCGCGGACATGGTGCTCGACGGCACCCGCGGCCGCCTCGTCGCCGTCATGGAGCGCCGCGCGGCCGATGGCAGCAGACCGGAAAATCTGCTCGTCGAGGTGCTGCTCGACCGGCACGCGCGCGGCAGCGTGCGCGAGCTCGTCACCGGGGCCGACTTCTATGCCGCGCCATGCGTATCGCCGGACGGAGAGCGCCTTGCATTCCTGTCCTGGCGGTTGCCGGCGATGCCGTGGGAAAGTGCGGCGCTGTCGATCGCCGATCTCGATATCGACGGACTGCCCAAAGCTGTCGTCGCCGTCGCGGGCGGTGGCCCCGATGCGGCGAGCGAGCCCACCTGGCTCGACGCGGGGCGGCTGCTCTTCATCGCCGACGCCGCTTCCGGCTTCGCCAACCTGCATGTGCGGGAAGCCGACGGCAACCTGCGCAACATCGCACCGATGGCGGCCGAGTTCGGCCGCCCGCTGTGGCAGCTCGGCGGACGCTCCTATGCGCCGAGGCCGGACGGGCGGATCCTCGCCTCATACTTCGCCAAGGGCCGCAATCGTCTCGGATCAATCGACTGGCGCACGGGCGCCGTCGAGGAGATCGAGACGTCGCTCGCCTCGCTCGATCAGCTCGTCGTCCATCCTGCCGGGATTGCCGCAATCGCCACGCGCGACAAGGCGCCGCCGGCGCTCGTCAGCCTGCAGCCTGGTACGCCGCCAAAGGTTCTCCGCGCCACCTCGCCGCTCTCGCTCGCCAAGGGCACGGCCTCGCGCGGAAGGCCGGTGGAGTTTCCCTCCAGCGACGAAGCGACGGTGTTCGGCGTCTACTATCCTCCTGCCAACGGCCTCTGGCAGGCGCCCAAGGATACCTCTCCTCCGGCCATCGTCCTCGCCCACGGCGGGCCGACGGCCATGGCCGAGCGCGGTCTGCGCCTCAAGATCCAGTTCTGGACCAGCCGCGGCTTTGCCATCCTCGACGTCGACTATGCCGGCTCGACCGGCTACGGCCGCCGCTACCGCCGGCGGCTCGATGGCAAGTGGGGCGTCAGAGATGTCGCCGACCTCGTCGCGGGGGCGAATTTTCTCGCCCGCGAGCGGCTCGCCGACGCTGAGCGCATCGCCATCTCCGGCGGCAGCGCGGGCGGCTACTCGGTACTGATGGCACTGGCGACGACGACGCGCTTCGCGGCGGGGTCCTGCTACTACGGCATCTCGAACCTCGAGCTGTTGCTCGAGCACACGCACAAGTTCGAGTCGGGCTACCTGCACAACCTGCTCGGCACAATGCCCGAGCATTGGCGCCAACGCTTCGCCGAACGCTCGCCGATCCACCTCGCGGACCGCATCTCGAGCCCCCTCATTCTCTTCCAGGGCAAGGACGACAAGGTCGTCGCCCCCGAGCAGGCGCGCATCATTGTCGAGGCGCTGACACGGCGACGACGGACGGTCGAGTATTGGGAGTTC
>CAYWBX010000786.1:0-1824 GCA_964456015.1 uncultured Hyphomicrobiaceae bacterium
TTCGACCTCTCGATCCATAGCTGCACGAAGTACATGAACGGTCACGACGACATCGCCGCCGGTGCCGTGATCGGCCCCGCGGACTGGATCGAGAAGACCACCCACCGCCTGAACCACCTCGGGGGCTCGCTCGACCCGCATGCGGCCTTCCTGCTGCACCGCGGGATGAAGACCCTCGGCGTGCGCGTGCGCTACCAGAACGAGAGCGCGCTGCGGATCGCACGCTTCCTCGCGGCTCATCCCGCCGTACAGCTCGTCGAGCTTCTCGGCGGTGTTCTCGCGCAGGAAGTCGTTGGGGAAGGCGACGCCCTCGGCGCGCAGCTTCGCCAGTTTCTCGCGGCGCTCGGCGACGATCTGGTTTTGGCGAAACTCGCCTTGCTCGTTTTCGTCCTGGGGTTGCTGGATATGTTCGGTCATGGTGCCGCTTTCAGAAAAAATCGTAGACGGTTAAGCCAAGCGCGCGGGCGGCTTCAGCCTGGGTTCTGTCGGCGGTCGCGAAGCCGGCAGCGGCAATTTGTTCGGCAACGGCCAGATGCAGCGCATCCAGCGTGCGCAACGGCATGTGGGCAAGCCGGCCAATCAGGTGATAGGCCGCCGTGAAATGCTCGTTACCGACGTCGCTGACCCACAGGGCGCCGCCCTGGATATCGCTGGCAAGTTCGGCATTCACGCGGTTCTCGTGCTCGGCGCCGATTTCGCCGTTGCGGCGCCTGCGTGCCAGCGCGCATCGCATCTCGACGATGCTCAGCCTGCTGATGGCCATCGCACCCTGCATGTGCAACGCCTCGAAATCGGCGCTGAAGGGCTCATCCAGATAGCGCTTGACCAGCGCGCTGGTGTCGGCATAAATCATCAGCAGCGGTCTTCCCGGTCTTCGCGGATGGTCTGCGAGAGAGAAGGTGCCAGCGGTTCCTGGCTGGCGCGAAACGCCGCAAGCGAGCGGATTTTCGGACGCGGCTTGCCCACCGGCAGAATGCGCGCGACCGGTTCTCCGCGGCGCACGACGAGCACTTCCTCGTCCTCGGCGAACATCTTCTCCGGGTGGGAGAGGCCTTCGCGGGCTTCGCGTATGGTCAGTGTTTTCATGGGTAACCCCCTTGTGACACAATATGTGGAATTGTGCCACAAGATGGATGTTGCGAGAGTCAAATTATTGCTCACAGGCCTGTCGCGCTCAGTCCGCGCGCTCGGCGCCGCCCGGGATAGCTCGCCGGGTTATGGCGGGCGAGCAATTCGGCTATTACGTCATGCAGCTTGGTGATGCCTATGTCAAGGGTGTCGGGAACGATGTCCACCACATCGGGAACGCCAGCCGGCGCTTGGGCAAGCCGCGCCTTGTCATCCTGCGGAAGAGTGAAATGCTTTTCCAGCAGCAGCCGAATCCGATGCGGCATTCCTGCTTCGCCTGCGGCGATCAATTCGGTTTCGCGCACGTCTTGCCAGGATAGGGCGCGAAAAGACCATTCGGAATAGGCGATTCCTTCCTGACAGAGCAGCAATCTTGCACCGGGGCCGGGCAGCGGCCGCAGGGCGCGGAAGTATGCGAACGTGATCAATATCACAAGCGCCCCCGTGAGAAGCGGCTTGTCCGGCAGCAAGGAAACGGTGACGAGCAGAGTGACGAGCAGGCTGAGCAGAAAAGCCAGCCAGACGAAGAGGGCTCTGCCCATCGTGCTGCGATGCGCCTGGATGATTTGCCAGCCGTCCGGCAATAGGCGCTCGGCTTGCCAATACATCAAACGCCCTGCTTCAAACTCGCTTCGATGAAGGGGTCGAGGTCGCCGTCGAGCACGGCTTGCGTATTGCCGACCTCGACGTTGGTGC
>CAYWBX010000787.1:0-1820 GCA_964456015.1 uncultured Hyphomicrobiaceae bacterium
CTACGACACGCGAGACCATATTAAGTTTATCTATTAATGCGACAGTACACTAGGCGCTGAGCTTCTTCGCCCCGGCCGAGCAGAGTCTGCTGCGCGCCCTGTAGCGTCCGGAGTTCAACATCCGCGGCATGCGCCGCGCCGATTTCACGCCCTATCTGCCGGGCGTCTCCGCCTCGCGTGTGCCGCGCCAGTTGCATCGCCTGCGATTGCTGGGTCTGATGAAGCGTGTTGCACGATCCTGTCGCACGGCTTTCGGCCGCGGCGGATCGAACAGCGAGACGAGGCGCTCGGACTGCGCGAGATCGCCGAAGCGCTCGAACTCGACAAGAGTGCGACGGCACGCCGAATCGCCGCGGCGGTTCAGCTCGTATATCTGCGGAACCTGGAAGATCGCAAGGGACGAGCAGCGCGCATCGTGCTCGGCGATCCCGTGCCCGACACGGCTACTGTACTGCCCGCATTCGAGGTGTTGCACTGTTGCAGTGCGCATCGGGGGAACGAGGTGCCCCTCCTCATCGGACGGCGTTAACGCAGTTGACCCGGTTTCGCCGGGGTCCTAGATTCTCGCCATTTCGAGGACGGACGCAGTGGGTACCGGGCTATACGGGTACGCTCGGGCCTCGGGTTAAGCTGCAACGCCACGGTGTTGTCAGTCGATCGCGACCGCACGCGCAGCGCCGGGCGCCTCGACCCGGTCGCGGCCATCGACAGCCAAAGGGCTGGTGTCGGGCACCACGAAAGGAGGAGTTCATGAAAGCCAATCGATCGACATGGATCTATGTGGTACTTGGCGGGATGTCCGTGGCCTGCGCGGGCGCGCAGGCGCAGGATCGCTATCCGAGCAAGGCCGTACGCATCGTCGTCGGTTACTCTGCAGGTGGCGCAGTCGACATCTCCGGCCGACTGGTCGCGCAGCGGCTGAGCGAATCCCTCGGCCACCCCGTGGTTGTCGAGAATCGTCCGGGCAACAATGCGATTCTGGGGGCAGATTTCGTCGCCAAGTCGGCGCCGGACGGTCACACGCTCGGCTACGTGAGCGCGGCTCACACCATGAACCCGGCCACGCGCGGCAAGTCGTTGCCATACCATCCCCTGAACAGTTTCGCTCCGATCTCGCTCATAGCGATGGGCGCGCAGGTGCTCGTGGTGAATCCTTCGCTGCCCGCGCGAAATGTGAAGGAGTTGGTGGAACTCGCGCGCAAGCGTCCTGGCGAGATGAACTTCGCATCCGCCGGCTTCGGCGGCCCGATGCATCTCGCCGGCGAGCTGTTGAAGTCCAGAGCCGGCGTAAACATCGTGCACGTGCCCTACAAGGGCGGCGGCCAGGCCCTCAACGACGTCATCTCGGGGCAGGTCGAGTTTTGCTTCATTGGCGCCCCGGTCGCCATGCCGCAAGTGCGCGCCGGGCGCTTGCGCCTCCTTGCCGTGAGTACCCCGAAGCGCATGAGTTCGCTTCCGGACGTACCGACGGTCGCCGAGCAAGCGTATCCGGGGTTCGACGTCAATGCGTCGTACTCGATGCTCGCCCCAAGCGGAACACCGGCGGCGATCGTGAATCGCCTGAGCGGCGCCATCGCACAGGCGGTGGCGCTCCCGGACTTGCGGGAGAAGCTTTTAACCCTGGGCGTCGAGCCGGTGGGCAGCACGCCGGAGCAATTGCAGGCCTTCATGCAGAGCGAGCTCAACAAGTGGACCAAGCTTGTGGAGTCGCTCGGCTTGGCAGAGAAGTAGTCCAGTATGACGGCGCCCGCCATGGCAGCGTCATCGTCACAGTTCACGAATTCTCGATGTCTCGACCGTTTTTCAATTCACACAGGCGG
>CAYWBX010000788.1:0-1809 GCA_964456015.1 uncultured Hyphomicrobiaceae bacterium
GCCGGCGAGATCGAGAAGGCGCTCGACCTCTGGCTGCCGCTCGCCAGGTCCGGCAACATCGAAGCGCAGTTCGCGATCGGCGCCTGCCTTATCGAAGGCGAGGGCGTCGAGCCGGACCCCTCGATCGGAGCCAGGTGGCTCGAAGCCGCGGCCTCAGGCGGTCACGCAGGTGCGGCGCGGCGGCTGGCGGAATGCTATTTCAAGGGCGAGGGACTGCCCCAGGACGACCGCCTTGCCCTGAAGTGGTACGAGGCCGCAGCCGCGGGCGGCGATGCCGAGGCCCAGGACATGCTTTCCTGGATGCTTGCCGAGGCGGACGCGCGCGAGCCCGACTACGCAGCCGCCCGCAAGTGGGCGCTCGAGGCGGCAGGCCGTGGCAATGCCGCCTCAATGACGCGGCTCGGGCTTTTTTATCATCATGCCCTGGGCGTGGATCGCGATGTCGCCGCGGCCGCCATGTGGTGGGAGAAGGCCGCGGCACTCGGCGACGCCGATGCCATGGCGATGCTTGGCGCCGCCCATCACATCGGCGCGGGCGTGAAGCGCGACCCCGTCAAGGCGCTCGCCCTGCTGCGGCGCGCCCGCTGGGGCGGCAGCAAGCTCGTCGAGAATTACATCTACGCCGTGCGCGCCAGCATGACAGCCGAGGATATCGCGGCGGCCGAGGCGCAGTCGCGCGAGCCCGCAGCAGCGGAGGCGCGCCAATGATCGTCGGTACTGCCGGTCATATCGATCACGGCAAGACGAGCCTCGTCAAGGCGCTGACGGGCGTCGACACCGATCGCCTGAAGGAGGAGAAGGAGCGCGGCATCACCATCGAGCTCGGCTTCGCCTATTGGCCTCGCCCGGGTGGGGAGACGGTCGGCTTCGTCGACGTCCCCGGCCACGAGCGCCTCGTCCACACCATGCTCGCCGGCGCCATGGGCATCGACTTCGTCATGCTGGTCGTCGCCGCCGACGACGGCGTCATGCCGCAGACGCGCGAGCATCTCGCCATCATCGATCTGCTCGGGCTGAAACGCGGCATCGTCGTGCTGACGAAGTGCGACCTCGCCGACGCTGCCCGCCGCAGCGATGTCGAGGCCGAGGTGCGGGCGCTCACGGCGGGCACGGGGCTCGACGGCGCCGACATCCTCCCGGTCTCGGCTGTTACCGGCGAGGGGATGCCCGGGCTCGTCGCCCGCCTCGACCGCGCCGTCGGCGATACGGCGCGCCGCGATACGGCGGGTCGATTTCGCCTCGCTATCGATCGCGTGTTCTCGCTCGCTGGCGCCGGCACGGTGGTGACGGGAACGGTGCTGTCGGGCCGCGTCGGCGTGGGCGACCACATCGTGGTTTCGCCATCGGGCATCCAGGCGCGGGTGCGGTCGATTCACGCGCAAAACAAACCGGCTGCGGCGGGACTGGCGGGCGACCGCTGCGCGCTCGCCCTCGTCGGCCCGAATGTATCGACCGAAAGCGTGCGGCGCGGCGAGATGGTGCTAGATCCGAGCCTGCATGCGCCCACCTCCCGGCTCGATGTCCGCCTTTCGGTGCTTGCGGGCGAGCCCAAGCCCATCGGACAGTGGACACCCATCCGCCTCCACCATGCCGCGAGCGAGATCCAGGGCCGCGCCGTCATCCTCAGGGACAAGGCGCTGAAAGCGGGCGAGACCGACTTCGTGCAGATCGTGCTCGAAGGCCCGCTCGCGGCCGCGGCCGGCGACAGGTTCGTCCTGCGCGACACGTCCGCCTCCCGCACCATCGGCGGCGGCATCATCACCGACCTCAGGGCACCGGAGAGAAAGCGCCGCGCGCCGGAGCGCCGGG
>CAYWBX010000789.1:0-1803 GCA_964456015.1 uncultured Hyphomicrobiaceae bacterium
AGGGCGACAAACGATTGCTGGTGACCGATCCCGATGGCAATCGCATCTACATCGAAGAGACAACAAAGTAAGGAAATTATGAAAACCTGTAATGCCCCAAATCGACTATTGATCAATCTAGCGTGCGCAACTGTTATGTTCGGTTGTGCGACTGTTCTTCTTGCCCAGCAACGCGACGTCGCCGAGCGGTTCAGACAACTCGACCGCAATAACGACGGAAAAGTCACGCCGGATGAGTTGCCGCAGGGGGAATTGTTCCAGCGGTTCGACCTTAACAAAGATGGCGTGGTGACTTTGGAGGAAGCGCGGGCGGAGGCGGGACAAGGACGTTTGAACGATCTTCCCCAGCCAACGCCCCACAAGGAGGAGATCGCCGAGCAGCGGCCCGGCGAGCCGCCGTTGAAGAAAATGCCCGACGGCGATGCGTCGCGCGACGCGGCGGGGCGCGGCCAGTTGTTCGAGAGCATCGTCGTGCCCGGCATCACGGACTTGCAGGAAGGCATGAACGGCGTTGCCATCGTGGACGTCAACAAAGACGGCTTACTCGACATCGTGGCGACGTATTCCCCCGTGCGCGGCATAGGTGGCCGATGGGGTGAAGGCGAGAAGTTGCGCGTGTTTCTCAACGAAAGCGGCTTCAAGTTCCACCAGCACACGGTCAAGTTGCTCGACTCCAAAGTTTCGCCGGAGAGCTTTGGGCGCGGGCAGGTGCCGGTATTGGCCGACTTCAACGGCGATGGGTTCCTCGACCTTTTCGTGACGCGCCACGCGCAGATGACGGGCGGTCAACCCAATCCCCGCGACCAGAAACTTGGGAACGGTCTCTATGTCACCGACGGCGAGTGGGACACGTTTCGCGACGTGTCGGCGAAGTTGGGCATCCAAAACGAGAAAGGCTACAACCGTCAGCCGTCGTTCGGCGACGTGAACAAGGACGGCTGGCTCGACATCGCCATCGGTTGCGACAACATCGGCAACGCGATGGGCGGTTTCCCGCACAGCCGACTCTATGTCTTCAAGCTGAACGGCCCCAAATTCGAGGATGGTCGCTTCGAAGACATTGGCGGCGGTGATCTCGTCCCGGACTTCGGCGGGTTCTACCACGACAGCACGAAGGACAAAGCCGGTCCCGACATCAACCTGCGCGACCTCGACAACGACGGCGATCTCGATCTCATCCAGAGCTACCACGTTGACGTGCGGGACTTGTTATTGCCGTTCTCGCCCATCGAATACCGGCAGGGTGTGTTTTGTTGGAAGAACCTCTTGAAAGAGACCGGGAAACTTCAGTTCCAGAAAATCACCGCCAACGGTCTGGACTACGAGGCGCACCTGAAACTCGACCGCGCCACCAAGACCACGACATCCGTCGGCAAAGCACCCGGCCTGCCCTACATCTCGCTCGCTGACGTTGACAACGACGGTCTGCTCGACGTGCTCGCCGTTGGCCCGGCCAGTCCGGACTGGGCGCCGCGCACCGAATACGTCAGCGGCCGGTTCTGGCGGAACAAGGGCGGCTTTCAGTTCGAGGAAGCGACCCACGCTGCCGGGCTGGATGCGTTGAACTGGGTGTATCGCGACTGGTGCAAGTTCTTCGAGATGCCCGAACCGCAGGGGCGTCCGGGCGCGCCCATGAAGCCCGGCGATCGCCGGCCTTACTTCGCCGATGCGATCTTCGGTGATTTCAACAACGACGGTTGGCAGGACCTCGTTGTCCAAGACCGGCACGAATCGCCGAACCTCGAAGCCCGCGCCATCCTGTTCATGAATCGCGGCGACGGCACGTTTGAGCCCAAGCCCACC
>CAYWBX010000790.1:0-1792 GCA_964456015.1 uncultured Hyphomicrobiaceae bacterium
GATCGGCACGGCGCTCGTCGCGCTCTCGATTCCCTTCCTGTGCATGGCGGCGATCCGCACCATTGGTCTCATCGCTCTCTTGCGCCACGGCGCGGCGCCCGCTCCGCCCGCGACGGTCGAGCTGATTCCCGATGCCGATCTGCCCGGCTACACGGTCATGGTAGCTCTCTACCGCGAGGCCGCGGTGCTGCCGCGCCTCCTGCGCAATCTTGCGCTTCTCGACTACCCGGCCACGCGGCTGCAGATCCTGTTGGCGCTCGAGGAGACCGACACCGAGACCCGCGCCGCCGCCGCGGCCCTCGATCTGCCGGGCAACGTCAGGGTGGTGGTTGTGCCACCCGTCGGTCCGCGGACCAAGCCGAAGGCGCTGAACTACGCCCTGGCGTTCGCGGAAGGCGAGTTCGTCGCGATCTACGATGCCGAGGACCGGCCGGAGCCGGATCAGCTGCGCAAGGCGTTGGCCAAGTTCCGCGCTGCGGGCGCTGACCTCGCCTGCGTGCAGGCGGCGCTGAACACCTACAATCCGCGCGCATCGTTCCTGACGCGCATGTTCACCATCGAGTACACGATGCTGTTCGACGCCCTCCTGCCCGCGCTCGAGCGCCTCAGGCTGCCGCTTCCGCTCGGCGGCACGTCGAATCACTTTCGCACGCACGTGTTGCGTCGCGTCGGTGCATGGGACCCCTACAACGTCACCGAGGACGCCGACCTCGGCGTTCGTCTCGCCCGTCTCGGCTATCGCACCGGAACCATAGTCTCGACCACCTGGGAAGAGGCCCCGTTCGAGTTCGACAACTGGCTGCGCCAGCGCACGCGCTGGCTCAAGGGCTGGATGCAGACCTATCTCGTTCACACGCGCCGGCCGGTCCGGCTGCTGCGCGAGCTGGGGCTCAGGTCCTGGCTCGGACTCCACGTACTCATGTTCGCCATCCTGGTTGCGGCCGTCGTCCACCCGCTGATCTATCTTCTGATCGGACTTCAGCTGTGGCTCGCCACCACGCCCGCAGAGCCGGGTCTCGACCGCGTGCCGCAATCATGGCCCCTCATCCTCGCCGCGGCCAATCTCGCGCTCGGGCTCTTGAGCACGGTCGGCCTGGGCCTCGTCGCCGTGGCGCGCCGGGGATGGTGGCGATTGTCGCTGTGGGCGCCGGCCATGCCCGCCTATTGGCTGTTGATCTCGTTTGCAGCCTATCGGGCGCTCGTGCATCTTGTCGTAAAGCCCCATCATTGGGAGAAGACCCGGCATGGCGAGGGCCTGAGGACCCTGGCTGCCGGGAATCGGTCGCAATTCTGTCCGCCGCGTCGGCCACCACCGGGCTGGCGCGCGGGCAATTCGCGGTAGTCCGCAGCCATGGCCACAGATCGCAGGGAGCAGGCGAAGGGGAAGACATCGGACGCGGCTCGGCGCGAGCGTCTGGCCGCCGAATTGCGCGCCAATCTGCGCCGCCGCAAGGCGCAGCGGCGCGGCGCCGCCGCCACCGATCCGGCGGACGACGCCGCAACGCCATCCGACCCCTGCGACAAGGCTGGCGATTAGCAGGATCTGGCGAACATCGCCCGGATCGGGGATGCGACCCGGCCCCGCCTTGTGAAGCAGGGCGAATTTTGCCACATGAATGGTGCAGTCGTCAGAGGGACGCGCGTGCCGGCGGTGTCGCCCCGTCGTTCCCGGTCCCGTTTCGAGGCCATCCCCGGGGGTGAGCAGGGATGGCCGCGCATACCGGCTCCGCAGCACGTCATCAGGAGAACACCGATGGATCGAATCAGGATCGTCGGCGGCAGACCGCTCAAG
>CAYWBX010000791.1:0-1789 GCA_964456015.1 uncultured Hyphomicrobiaceae bacterium
GTCAGCGTCAATATCGACGGCGAGGAGACCGCCGGCATCGCCACCGGCAACCCGGTGGACTGGGCGGCGTTCGCGACCGCGCTCAAGGCCGCGATCGAGGCGCTGCCCTCGATCGAGACCGGCATCACGCTGACCCAGGCCGAAGGCCCCGGCGACAGCCGCGCGATCACGGTGGCGTTTACCGGCGACGGCAATCTCGGCGCCGCCCACAGCCTGACCGCGCAGGTGGTCAACACCGCCCAGGCCTCCGCCACCGTTGCGCATATCCAGATCGGCGAGGCCGGCGGCGAGGACCTGATCGCGCCCGCCGCGGGCTATGCCGCCTGCGCCACCTTCTTCAACGACCGCCTGATCCAGGGCGGCTTCCGCGCGAAAAAGGGCGCGCTCCTGGCCAGCGTCGCCGCCGACTATTTCAACCTCAACACCGCGATCGCCGCCGGCTCCGGCGCGCTGCTCGTCAACATGGACACCGACGGCGCCGAGTGGGTGCACAAGCTCGCGCGCGCGCGTCACCTGCTCGTCTTCACGACCGACGCCGAATATTTCCTGTCCGACCGCGGCATTTCGCGCACCGCCGTCCCCAACATCGTCAATTGCTCGCGCAACGGCTCGGCGCAAGGCGTGCCGATCGTCGAGAGCGAGGGCAACGTGCTGTATGTCTCGCGCAACCGCGCCATGGTCTACGCCATGGGCTATGACGACGTGAAGCAGGCCTATCTGTCGGACCCGGTCTCGCTGCTGGCCTCGCATATCGTCAACGACATCGTCGACGCCGCCCTGCAGCGCGGCGAGAAAGCCAGCGACGCCAACCGTTACTTCATGGTGCGCAGCGACGGCACCATGACCCTGGGCGTGATGATCGTCAATCAGGACGTGGTCGCCTTCGTGCGCTGGCAGACCGACGGCGCGGTGAAATCGGTCTGCGTCGACGGCGCCAATGTCGCCTATGTCGCGGTCGCGCGCGGCGAGGAACTGCATTTCGAACGGCTCGAAAGCGGGCTCGTCCTCGACGGCACGGTGGAGCAGACGCTCGATCCGCCGGCCGCGATCGTCGGCGGGCTCGACATGCACGAGGGCGCGGAGGTCTGGGCGCAGGCCGACGGCTTCGCGCTCGGCCCGTTCACGGTTGCGGGCGGGGCGATCGCGCTGCCGGGTGAATTTTCCAAAGTCGCGGTCGGGCGCTGGACCGCGCCGGATGTGCGGCTGCTGCCCCTGCCCAACGAGGTGGCCGAGCGCACGGTGCTGCGCAGGCCAAAGCGCGTGCACACCGTCAGGCTGGACCTGATCGACACCACGTCGGTCGCGGTCGGCGCCAACGGGGAAGGTCCCGAGGACGTGCCGCTCTACCGGGACGGCGACGACGTGGACGCGCCGCCGCCCCCGCGCACCGGGCTCCTCACCGTCGACGGCCTGACCGGCCTGTCCGACCAAGGCATCGTTGAGCTGACGCAAGTGCGGCCGGGCTGGCTGCAGTGGAAGGGCATCACGGTGGAGGCGCGACGCTGATGGAATTCGCCGCATCGGCGCTCGCTTCCTTTGCCGCCGCCGCCCCGGTCGAGGCGGCCTCGGTCTATGCCATGGGCTCGACCGTCGTGCCGGTGATCGGGGCGACCGGGGCGGCGGCCTCGGCCGGGGCGGCGATCGGCGCCGGCGGCGCCGGGCTCGCCGGCGCGATCGGCGCCACCTCGCAATGGGCGGGCATTCTCTCCGGCGGCGCCACCGTCGCCTCGGTGCTGGCGGCGCGGCGCGCGGGCGAACTCGATGCGCGCATGCTCGAATTCGCCGCCGA
>CAYWBX010000792.1:0-1776 GCA_964456015.1 uncultured Hyphomicrobiaceae bacterium
GGCGCAGGATGCGATTGAAATCACCCGGCCGAAGTCCCTCGCCGCGCGGCAGCTTGATGTCGAGCGTCTCCAGGAAATCGGTCAGCGCCTTCAACTTCTCCTTCGAGGGTCTGTCGTGGATTCGGTAGACGACGGGCGAACCCATCGCTTCGAGCGTCTCGGCAGCCGCGACATTTGCCTGAATCATCATTTCCTCGATCAGGCGGTGGGCGTCGAGCCGCTCGGGAATCGAAATGCGCGCCACCCGGCCCTCCGCATCCATGGCGATCTTGCGCTCGGGCAGATCGAGGTCGAGCGGGTCCCGGGCCGCGCGGCCGCGAAGCAGGCAGGCATAGGCGTCCCACAGCGGACGCAGCACCGGCTCGAGCAGGGGCGCACACTTGTCGGACGGTTTGCCGTCAATGGCGGCCTGGGCCTCCTCATAGCTGAGCTTCGCCGCCGAGCGCATCATGGCGCGGTGAAACGTGTGGCGGCGCTTGGTCCCGTGCCGGTCGAAAACCATCTCCACTGCGAGGCACGGGCGGTCCTCGCGCTCGCGCAAAGAGCAGAGGTCATTCGAGATGCGCTCGGGCAGCATGGGCACGACGCGGTCGGGAAAATAGACCGAGTTGCCGCGCAACTCGGCTTCGCGATCGAGGCGTGTTCCGGGCCTGACGTAGTGCGCGACATCGGCGATCGCGACGGTAACGATGTAGCCGCCGGCATTGCGCGCGTCATCGTCGGGGCGGGCGTGGACGGCGTCGTCGTGATCGCGCGCGTCGACCGGATCGATGGTGACGAGCGGCACGTTGCGAAGGTCGAGGCGACCTTCGGCGGCGAGCGGTGGCAGCGACTCGGCCTCACGCAGAACCGCCTCCGGAAATGTGTCCGGTATTCCATGGGCGTGCACGGCGATCAGGCTGATCTGGCGCTGGTCGCGCGGGTTGCCGAGACATTCGGCGACGCGTGCCTCCGGCACACCGCGCGCGTGGCGGGCTATGATGTCGAACCGGACCAGATCGCCGTCGCGGGCCTCGCCCTCGTTGCCCTGACGCACGGGCCAGGACTTCAGGTCCCTGCGATCAATGGGCTCGATGCTGCCGCCGCCGCGCGCGTAGCGGGTAAAGATCCCGAGCAAGCGGCGGCGCTCGCGCGGCAGCTTCTTGACCAGCTCGGCAACATGCGGGAGGGCGCCGTGGCTGCGATCCTCATTGGCCTCGATGCGGGCAAGCACCCGATCGCCCGGGCCAAGGCCAAGACCGGCGAGGCGACCTTCGCCATGCCCCGACGGCAGCAGGATGCGGGGCCTCGGGCCATCATCCGCACTCCAGTCAACGGGTACCGCGATGAGATCGCCGTGCCGGTCACGATCAGTAATCTCGATTACCGCCACCGGAGGGACGCGCGCCCGCTCCCTCACGGCCTTGCGGGTGCCGACGAGCAAGCCTTCCCGCGTCATCTCGGCAAGCATCGCCTTAAGGCCGATCCGGTCGCCGCCCTTCAGCCCAAAGGCCCTGGCGATCTCGCGCTTGCCTGCCTTGCGTCCGGCGCCCGCAAGAAAGTCGAGAATCTCCCGCTTCGTCGGGAGGCCACCTCCCGGACGGGTCGACGGCTCGCTGCCGCGCTGGCGCTGTCTTTTTGCCATGAGGCGTGCCTAGCAGATTTCTCGGGCAGCGGACACCTGCGGCGATACCGTCCATCGCTCGCAAGCTCTCAGCCGCTCAGGCGGTGCACGTCACCCGGCTGGACGGGCTGAAAGCGTTCTGGCGGGATGCCCTGCTCGCGCAGGGCCTCGGC
>CAYWBX010000793.1:0-1775 GCA_964456015.1 uncultured Hyphomicrobiaceae bacterium
CATCTGCATAGCCGATCACGTCGGTCGGCTTTGCCTGGGCAATCTTCAGGATCGGCAGGTTGACATCCACCGTATCGCCAACGTCCATCGCGATCTGCACTACGACCCCGTCGGCAGGTGCCTTTATCTCGAATGCCTGCTGCCTCCTTATCCCCTCCAACTGCGCGGAGACCTCGTCCATGAGCCGATCCCGTTCGGCACGATCCGCCCGGCTCTGGCGTCGGGCCTCGCCGAGCGGTACCCGCATCTGACGGCCGATGCTCTGATCTGCCGTCGTCATCTGACCGAAGAGCGGACCCGCTACGTCGAGCGGCTGCTCGAGCGCGAGCGCGGCGAGCTGTCGGCGCTGGAGCGGCAGGTGGTCGAGAGCCTGGCGTGCGAGGAGACCGTCGCGCGCGACACCGAAGCCGCCTGGCGGGACCGACGCACGTTCGGCGAGCGGGTTGCCGATTACGTCGCCGACTTCGGTGGCAGCTGGAGCTTCATCATCAGTTTTTTTGCGGTCCTGATTGCCTGGATCGGCTTCAACGCCTGGGGCGTAACGCGCTCGGCGTTCGACCCTTACCCGTTCATTCTGCTCAACCTCGTTCTCTCGTGTCTCGCGGCCATACAGGCGCCGATTATCATGATGAGCCAGAAACGGCAGGAGGCGAAGGATCGTCTGCGGGCCGAGAACGACTACCGGGTTAATCTCAAGGCCGAGCTCGAAATCCGGCATCTCCATGAAAAGATCGATCACCTCATCAACCGGCAGTGGGAGCGGCTCGCCGAGATCCAACAGATCCAGCTCGAGATCATGGAGGATCTGGCGGCGCGCACGCGCTAACGCAATCGACGCCTACCGAAGTCCACACGTTGCGACGCTTCCCTGGCCCGCCTTATCCGGGATCGAGGCGCAATCAACCACCGGCGCACTGCCGTCCGTCAGCGGGCGAATACGCACACGGTGGCTTGCCCGCGGAAGCTCGGCCGGGAGGCGTAAGTCATGACCACCTCCTTGATGAAGCGCTGGTTGCCCTTGAGGTCGATCCAGCGTGTGGCTTGCCCGGCGCGGATCAAGCTGCGTACGGGAACATCGTCGACCTGGCCGTTGCCGTAGACGATCTTGAGATCCCGCATCTCGATATCGTTGCGCGAGACGCGAAGCTGGATGGCCCTGAAACGCCCGGCGCTGCGGCCGACCGGAATGACGTCGACATCCTTGATGAAGCCGACCTTGCGGCAGCCAAGTGTTGCGGCCGAAGCCGAGGTTGCGGAGACCGCCACCAGCGCGGCTACACCAAAAGCAATGATCGAGTTTTTGAACATGTTGACTCCCTTAGAAAGCTGACGGCCGTAGCCGATAAGGCGAATATCAGCGGGACAGGATGGCCGCCACGTGCGCCGTTGCCGCGCCATTCGGCGCACTCGGTGGCCGGCGGGGCAGCGACCTTGCCTGTTGTGCTCCGACCGGGACAAATGACTGGCCGGTCGGCGTCATGCAATGAGTCCCTCGGCCTTCATGGCAGCCCGGACAGCGGGGCGCGCCTCCACGCGCTTCATGAAGGCAACGAGATTCGGGAACGACGTCAGGTCAATCTTTGCAGGAACCGTCCAGCGAAGCGTCGTAAAGAGATAGGCGTCTGCAACAGAGAATTGGTCGCCGAGCAGGTAATCGCGGCCCTCGAGCAGCCTGTTGGCGTGCTCGAGCCGAGTGAGCAGGCGCTCGCGCGCCACCTTCTTCGCCTCGTCGGGAAAAGCCGGGTTGAAGAGCGGGGAGAAGCCCTTGTGGATCT
>CAYWBX010000794.1:0-1771 GCA_964456015.1 uncultured Hyphomicrobiaceae bacterium
CGGCACGGAGAATTTGACCGCCGGCTCCGGCGCCGCTTCCATCACCCGGCGCACCACGGGAATCGCCTTTTCGACCTCGGCGTCCCGGGCCTCGAAGATGAGCTCGTCGTGCACCTGAAGCAACATCGTCGTTGCATCAAGTCCCGCGCGCGCAAGCGCCGCCGGCATCCGGATCATGGCCCGGCGGATGATGTCGGCGGCCGAGCCCTGGATCGGCGCGTTGATCGCCGCACGCTCGAGGAAGCCGCGCGTCGAGGGATTCTTCGTGTTGATCTCGGGGTAGTGCACCCGCCGGCCGAAGACGGTCTCGACGTAGCCGTTTGCGTGCGCAAACTGCTTGGTACGCTCCATGTAGTCGCGAATGCCGGGAAAGCGCTTGAAGTAGGTCTGGATATACTCGCCGGCCTCCTGCTTCGAGATGCCGAGCTGAGCCGCGAGACCGAACGGGGAGATGCCGTAGATGATGCCGAAGTTGATCGCCTTGGCTCGCCGGCGTACCTCCGCCGGCATCCCCTTCACCGGCACGCCGAACATCTCAGAGGCCGTCATCGCGTGAATGTCGAGGCCATCCGCGAAGGCCTTCTTGAGCTGCGGGATGTCGGCGATGTGGGCGAGGACTCGAAGCTCGATCTGCGAATAGTCGGCGGAGATGAGCTTCGCGCCCGTCTCAGCGATGAAGGCCGTGCGGATCTCGCGGCCTTCCTTGGTGCGCACGGGAATGTTCTGCAGGTTGGGATCGGTCGAGGCGAGCCGCCCGGTCGTGGTCGCCGCCAGCGCATAGCTCGTGTGGATGCGCCCCGTCGCCGGGTCGATGTGCTCCGGCAGCGCATCGGTGTAGGTTGACTTGAGCTTGGTGAGCTGGCGCCACTCGAGCATGGTGTTGATCAGCCGGCGCGCGTCCTCCGGCAGATCCTCGTTGGCGGCGAGATCGTCGAGGAGGCCGGCGCGCGTCTCCCACTGGCCGGTCTTCGTGCGCTTGCCTCCCGGCAGTTTCAGCTTGTCGAACAGCAACTCGCCGAGCTGGCGCGGCGAACCCAGGTTGAAGCTGTAGCCGGCGAGCGCCTGCACCTCCTCCTCGAGCCGGGCAATCGACTGCGCGAAACTCGAGGAGAGCCGAGAAAGGATCTGCCTGTCGACCTTGATCCCCGCCTTCTCCATACCGACGATGACTTCGACGAGCGGCCGCTCGAGCGTCTCATAGACCGTCGTCATGTGCTCGGCCACGAGCCTCGGCTTCAGCGCGGTCCACAGGCGGAGCGTCACCTCGGCATCCTCGGCGGCATACTCCGTCGCCTTGTCGATCGGCACGCCTGCGAACGTGCGCTCGCTCTTTCGGTTCCCGGGGGCGGTTGCCATCACCTGATCGAACGAGATGCAGACATGACCAAGATGGCGCTCGGAGAGCGCGTCCATACCGTGGCTGCCGCGCCCGCCGTCGAGCGCATAGGACATCAGCATGGTGTCGTCGAACGGCCGGATGGCGATGCCGTGGCGCGCGAGCAACAGAGCATCGTACTTGAGGTTCTGCCCGATCTTGAGCACGCCCGGGTCCTCGAGGAGCGGCTTCAGGAGGTCGAGCGCCGCCCGAAGCGGGATCTGCCCCGGCACGAGCCCGCCCCCGCCGAACAGGTCCCCGCCGCCCGTGTGCCCGACCGGCACGTAACAGGCCCGCCCCGGCGCCACGGCGAGCGAGAAGCCGACGAGATCGGCGCGCATGGCGTCGAGGCCCGTGGTCTCGGTATCGAAGGCCACCCGCCCCGTCTCAGCGGCA
>CAYWBX010000795.1:0-1765 GCA_964456015.1 uncultured Hyphomicrobiaceae bacterium
TGAACCACCGCCGCCCCGACGATGACGACCAACCATTGTCGCAACAACATTTTCATCGGAAAAACTCCCGCGGTCGCTTGCCGGTCGTTGCTTTTCGCAGCCCGTAAGCGGTCGGCTGATAGCACTCGACCGGCTCCACACTCCGTTGGAAGGAAATCTGGCCCTCCATCCCCAGACACCAATAGACGCCGTTGACCAGCAAGCGCCGCAACGATGGATCCAGCAGGTCGGTCGCCGCGCCCATCGTGGAACAGAAAATCCGCGCCCCGTTCCGTTCCCGAATCCACGCCACCGGCATGGTCGGCGTGTCGGGTTTGACCGGGTCGTTGGGGTTCATGCCTGCCAAAACGTGCCCGTCCACCAACACCTCGACATCGCCGGGCGGATGCACCGCGTACACATCCGTCGGCCCCCAAATCGTGCCCACGCCCTGACAGATCGGATGTCCGGACCGAGGAATGCCGCGCGTGCTCTCGACGCCGTGTTTCCCGTGATGCGCGACCCAGTTTTCTCCGAGCACCTGCCGGCCAAAGTCGCGCAGATAGGCGTACGGACTTGCCGGGTTGCGTGAATACCGGAACGCGTGCGTCGAAGTCCGCAACCCGAGCAGCGGTTTGCCGGCGGAAAGATAGTTCACGAAATGCGCCATGTCCGCGTCCGGTAACTCCCGAAACCGCACGAACAACACCACCATGTCCGCCGTGTCGAGCAGATGCATTCCGGGAATGTTGGTCTGGCAATTCGGATCCACGAGTCCCGTGACCGGATCAATCGCGAACAGCACCGTGCACCGAAACCCGTGATGCGCGCTCAGCACCTGCGCCAACATCGGCAACGCCTCCTCCGACCGGTACTCCTCGTCGCCGCTGATCAAGACGATGTGTTTTCCGTTCGCCGGTCCGACGGTTACCCACAGGTCGTTATCGTTCATGATAGCGGGAGAAAAAATTGTAGGGCGCGAATCCCCGTCGTTTGGGGTTCGCGCCGTTGGGGGCGCGTCACCACGCTCGTAGCGGGCAGCCTACACGACAGGCGTGCCCGCCCTACAATGGCCTGTTTGAGATTCGCCAGCACAATCATTCCCACGGGTGAATGATTACCTTTCCGCAGTTGCCGCCCACCTGCACCTCAATCGCTTCACGAATCCGGTCGAGCGGAAACGTGTGGGTGATCATCCTGTCAATCCGCGGCACCGACCCGCGAATCGTTGCCATCATCTGCTCGGCATACCGGCGATGATTCCAATGCCAGCAGCCGTACAACCGCAGCCCCTTCCCCACCACCGCGGCGATCTCGATGGCGCCGCCCTGTCCAATGAACGCCACCTTGCCGCGCGGCTGGATCATTCGGATCAACGCCTTCGCGGCCTCATCGGAGCGGGTGACATGCACGCCATAAGGAAACTTTCTCCCGTCAAGATTCTCCTGCGGATCAAACACCGCTTCCACGCCGATCCGTCTGGCCAGTTCGCGCCGGTAAGCGCTCGGATCCACGCCGACCACCCGCGCGCCCCGGTACAACGCCACCGCCGCCGCGCCCAACCCGACCGGCCCCAGCCCGGAAATCAACACCGTCTCACCGGCCGCGACCTCCATGGACTCCATCGCGTTGAAGCCCGGCCCGAATCCGCAACACGCCATCGCCGCGTGGTCGTAGCTGATGTCGCCGGGAATCGGCACCAGCAACCAATCCTGCTGGATGACATATTGCGCCGCGGTAAACCGCCCGGTCGCGGAGCCACAAATCTTCAGGGCGTCGCGCGGCG
>CAYWBX010000796.1:0-1395 GCA_964456015.1 uncultured Hyphomicrobiaceae bacterium
CGATGGCCGCAAGCTCCAGGGCTTCGAGGGCGACACGCTCGCCTCCGCGCTGCTCGCCAACGGGGTGCGCATCGTCGCCCGCTCGATGAAGCTTCACCGGCCGCGCGGCATAATGACGGCGGGACCGGCCGAGCCTTCGGCCATGGTGACGATTGGCAATGGCGAAAGCGCAATCCCCAACCTTAAAGCGACCGAGGTTGAACTCTACGACGGCCTCATCGCCACGAGCCAGAATGCCTGGCCGTCGGCCGCCTTCGACCTGGGCGCGGTCGCCTCCTTGGGCGCGCGATTCATGCCGGCGGGCTTCTATTACAAGACCTTCATGCCCAACCGGTCCTTCTGGACCAATGTCGCCGAGCCGCTGATCCGGCGGGCGGCGGGCTTCGGCAAGGCCCCCTCCGGGCCCGATCCCGATCGCTACGATCACCGGCATGTCCACGCCGACGTTCTCGTCGTCGGCGCCGGTCCGGCGGGCCTGATGGCGGCGCTCGCGGCAGGAGCATCCGGCGCGCGCGTCATTCTCGCAGAGCGGGCGGAGACCCTCGGGGGTTGGCTGCTGCCCTCCTCTCCGCGCATCGGCGGCTTGGCGGCGCTCGACTGGGTAGAACGCTGCCGTCAGCAGCTTTCGGCCATGCCCGCCGTGCGTCTCCTGCCGCGTACGACGGTGGCGGGCCTCTACGATCACGGCTACGCGCTGGCGCTGGAGCGATCATCCCCCGGCGGCGGGGGCGCCTATCGCGAGCGGCTGTGGCACATCCGGGCGAAGAGCATCGTACTGGCGACGGGCTCGGAGGAGCGGCCGCTCGTGTTCCCGGACAACGACCGCCCCGGCGTGATGCTTGCCTCCGCCGCGAGCGTCTATCTCGAGCGTTATGGGGTGCTGGCCGGCCGCTGCCCCGTCGTCTTCACAAACGGCGATGCGGCCTACGATACAGCATTCGCGTTTGCGCGCGCCGGCGCCAAGCCCGCTGCCATCGTCGACCTGCGACCGGCGATCGCCGAGCGGCTGTCGAGCGAAGCCGAGACTCAGGGCATCCAGCTGCTCCGCGGTGCGTCCATTGTCGGAGTGAGCGGACGGCGGCAGGTGCGCGCTGTGACAGTGAGAGAGATATCGCCCGGCGGCCAGGGCGTCGTGGGGCGGGCCAGCAAGCTCAAGTGCGATGCGATCCTGATCTCGGGTGGATTTTCCCCGGTGCTGCACCTCTTCGCACACGTGCATGGCCGTCTCGCCTGGGACAAGGCCACGCAGTGCTTCCGCCCCGCAGCAGCCCTGCCTTTCCCCGTGGTCGCGCTGTCCTCACTGTCGTTCGGCCCGCGCTCCCAGCCACGTGGCCAGGCCGGCCTGGCTTTCCGCCGGCGGGTGGCGCGCGCTGGCGAACGCGCCGAGCAGAAGGC
>CAYWBX010000796.1:1405-1763 GCA_964456015.1 uncultured Hyphomicrobiaceae bacterium
CGCAGTGCTTCCGCCCCGCAGCAGCCCTGCCGGCGGTAAGAGTCGCGGGCGGCGCCAATGCCGCCCGCACGCTTGGCGTTTGCCTTGAGGAGGGAGCGGCGGCGGGCGCCGAGAGCGCGCAGGCCGCCGGCTTCATCCCATCCGCGCCCGAGTTACCGGAGGTCGCGGAGACGCAGCGGGCCGGGCCCGAGCCGATCGTTGTCGCACCGGGGCCGCGCCGCATCGAGCGCGCCAGGGGCAAGCTCTTCGTCGACTTTCAGAACGACACGACGGCGGCCGATATCCTGCTCGCCGCCCGCGAGGGGTTCGCCTCCGTCGAGCACATGAAGCGCTACACGCTGACGGGCTTCGGCACCGA
>CAYWBX010000797.1:0-1758 GCA_964456015.1 uncultured Hyphomicrobiaceae bacterium
CCGCGGCGCGCCTTCACGCGCAGAATCAACGCTTCGACCGACGGCGCAATGCGCTCTGCGATGCGCGCGACGCCTTCGGCGTTCGGATGCAAGCCATCAGGTAGATTGAGTTTTGGGTCGAGCGCCACACCTTCAAGAAAAAACGGATAAAGCAGCGTGCCGTAGCGAGCGGCGAGATCGGAAAATATGGGATCAAACGCTTGCGCGTAAGCCTCACCGAGGTTCCTCGGCGCCTTCATGCCGGCGATCAGCACCTCGATGCCCCGCTCCTTGAGGCGCGTGAGGATGGCCTCGAGGCTTCGGCGGGTTTCCGCGGGCGGCCGGCCTTGCAAGGCATCATTGGCGCCGAGTTCGAGAATCACGGCATCGGTCGATCTGGGAACTGCCCAGTCGATGCGCGCGAGACCTCCCGAGGCGGTATCCCCCGAGACGCCTGCGTTCGCGATCTCGACGTGGTGGCCGCGTGCGCGCAAGAGGCGCTCGAGAACGGCGGGAAAAGCCTCGCCTGCGGCAAGGCCGAATCCAGCGGTGAGGCTGTCGCCGAAGGCGACGATGCGCACCGGCGAGTCGTCGGCCCTGGCCTTGGCGAGGCTCGCGATCGCCGGCGCCGCGAAAAGGAGAATCGACGCCAGAGCGTTCATGAACCGCGACCATCGGGATTTCTGCCGCCCCTGAAACACCAACCACCTCCACCCCTGCTCCGCATCGGAGCGCCTGCCGGAATGCAACGACCGTGCGGCGCCAAACGCCCAGGCCGCTGCGCGTTCCATTCAGGCGGCAGCCCGTCGACCCGCGCACGTCGCAGGCCGCCTCCACGACATTGCAGAACTCGGATCGACGGCCGTGACGGTACTCGGAGCTTCACAGTCTCCGAGAACTGTGGCTAGTCTTGCAGCATGGCACAGGCACCGCGCAAGAAATCCGAGTCCCGCTCGACCTATCTTGGAGGGCAACTGCTGCTTGCCATGCCGAACATGATCGACCGGCGCTTCCGTCGCGCGGTCATCTACATTTGCTCACACAACGCCGACGGAGCGATGGGTCTGATCGTCAACCAGCGCGCCGAGAATATCACATTCAGCGATCTTCTCCGTCAGCTCAATGTCGCCGAGGCCGCAACCGCGCCTGCCGGACTGCTCGATGTGCCGGTGCAGGTTGGCGGACCCGTTTCGACAGAACGAGGCTTCGTGCTGCACAGCAGTGACTACAGAATCGAAGATGCCACCGTCACGATCACCAAGGACATCTGCTTGACATCGACAATCGAGATCCTGCGGGCGATGGCTAGCGGCAAGGGCCCGCAGCGCGCGCTGCTGGCGCTCGGCTACTCCGGCTGGGCGCCCGGCCAGCTCGAGGCCGAAATCCAAGCCAACGGCTGGCTGCATTGCGCCGCCGACCGAGACCTGATCTTCGGCGCCGATCTCGAGCTCAAGTATGACCGGGCGCTCTCCAAGCTCGGCATCGATCTCTCGCATCTCGTGAGCGAAGCGGGGCATGCCTAGATCCCGCGGAGCCCGTGCGCTGGCGACAAGCCGGGTCGCCGGCGGCTGCGCCTGCTGGCGCCGTCGGGACGATCATTCCGCCGCGTTCTTGCCGGAGCTGCCCGGCAGGACCGCGCCGTCAGGGGACTGAACCGGAGCGGCGGATCGCGGTCGCGGCTGACGCGGCATCGCCCCATGGCCGGCGAGCCGGGCCAGCCGCTCAACGATCGCCGGGGGGAGCGCGTCCGTGTTGATCCGGCGTATCGGGCGGCGCGAC
>CAYWBX010000798.1:0-1754 GCA_964456015.1 uncultured Hyphomicrobiaceae bacterium
GTCAGCTTGCCATCGGCGTTCTTGTCGCGCTGCTTGAACAGCGCGGCGGGATCGGCGGTTTGGGCGAGTGCCCCAGTAGCGATAACGAGGACGAGGTTGAGCGTGTGTATGGTTTTCATGGTTTATTTCCTTGATGGGTTGCAGTCAGAAACTCGCCGCGATAAATCCAGCCGGTGTTGCTGACCTTCACGCCCCACGGCGAGAAGCCGCTGGCGTAGATGACGCGGCCTTTTTCTTCGGCAAAAGGGGACTCACACACGCTGCGCACACGGGCCAGCCATTCGGGCGTGGTGCGGGTGGCATCGTGAATCTCGCGCACGGCATGTCTGACCTCGCCACCCTCGCGCCAGCGTTCGATGTAGAAGCCTTGCTTGGCCCAATGCACCTGCTTGGGCGGATCCCAATGGCGGTCGGGCGCGTGGCTGGTGGGCACCTCGGGATGCGCGGCGATGTAGTCGTCCTCAAACATCACTTCCAGACCGATGAAACGGCTCTCGCGGCCATCGGGACGGCGCACGAGGTCATTGTGCTGGGTCTGAAGGTAATGCACGTCCATGCCGAGCTGTGTTTTGAAAAGCTCGCGCAGATTCACCTCTGGCTCGATATGGTCCGTGGCGGGATCGAGCCGGAATATCCGGTTCAACGCGCCGAAGATGAGCTGTTCGCGCCCGGTGGCGGGATCGCGGTTCGTGGCAAAGGCGCGGAAGTGGTCATACTTCACCCAGCCGGGATTCATGTCCGCGCCGTATTTCCCGGCGAGACTGCGGTCGCGCTGCGTGTTCCAGATTTCGCGCCATTGCGGCTTCGGGCCGTCCTGCACGCGCTTGTAGAGCACTTTTTGCGTGGCGGCATACAGCGAGCCGCCGCAAACTTGGAAGTCCATCACGCGCTGATTCTGCGCCGGTCGAAACTCCGGCTCCGCACCGAAACGAATGCCTCCGGGAGCCTCCGCATCGAACACACCGCTGAAGATGCCCGCTCCGGGGCCGACGCCGAGAAAGACCGTGTCCGCGCCCGTGACTGTGTCGCGATGAAATCCCATGCTGCGCACTCCCACGGCCCATTTCTCCATGTCGCTGAGGCCGAGCGTGCGCTCGATCCATTTCCCCGTCGCGTCGTCGCGGATGAAAATGACCGCCGGCGTCTTCCCGCCGCGCACCCGCGCACGGTTCACGCCGAGGATGAGCCGTGAGTGCGCTTTCATCGGCTTTCCATCGGCATCGGTGGTGAAGGTCACTTCCTTCAAAAACGACGTGCGGGTGAACTCCGGCCCCAGCTCCAAGTCCACGCGCCACGGCGAGTCCGCGCTGTCTTTGACAAAGACCTGCGTGGGCGGCTTGTCGCCGTCTTCATCCGCATCGTCATCGCCCCAGTGCGAGTTGCCCGCGAAGAGTTTTCCTTCATGCGCCACGAGTTCCATCACCTCGGTGCCGACGAGCGTCTTGCCTGCGGCATCGGTCAGCGGGAGTTGCAGCGAGCGTTTCCAGACAATGCGCGGATCAAGCGCCTGACCGGCCTTCTTGCCGGTGAGATCGAAGACGGGCGTCACCGGCCGCGGGACGGGCTTGCGCCGCGTAGAACCACGCGCAGCGCTTTGGGCGTGGATTTCTACCGCGGAGACGCAGAGAGCGCAGAGGAGCAGCGCGGCGATGGAGTGGTGGAGTTTCGGAGTCATGGTTGTTCGCCGTTGAGCGTGCCCTTGTAAATCCAGGCGGTGTTGAGGGAAGTTTGCTTGCCGATGTCGGCTCCGCCGA
>CAYWBX010000799.1:0-1751 GCA_964456015.1 uncultured Hyphomicrobiaceae bacterium
ATTCTCTACTGAGCGGAGCCTCCAGACAACTGAAATCGATTGGCGCGCATCCTCTGCGTAGCGTCGCCGGGTGAGCCGCGCCTCTGAGGTGTCGAGGGAGACGGCAGGATAGCTGCGCGTCGAAACCTTGCCGCTCAGGGGAAAGGTCTTGATGCCCTTGGATTCGGCGATGAACTCCACACGCACAGGTCCGGTGATGGGTTTGGCGCCGTCCCGCGCCATTGGCACGTCGAGCAGGAGCCGGTGGTCGCCGGGCAAGAGATCGCCCTGCCAACCGAGCCACGCGATCGTGTAGCCGCGCCGCATGAGGAAACCGTTGCCGGCATGCGCCTTGGTGCGAGGATCGTTGCTGCCCGGCGCGTCGTTGAAGAACTGGAGGCAGCGCTTGTTGCCGCGGTTCGCCCACTCCAGGAACAGCCGCCGGTTGCCGCGCTCCAGAGCGAGCGGCTTCAGAATGGTGAAATCGGACGCGAAGTGAACGAGGCCGTCCCTGCCCTTGTCCGCCAGCTTGATGTCGACGATGGCGGCCTGAGCAGGAGCGTCGGCGGAGACCGCGAAATGCGCCCGCCCCTTGATCCGCTCATAAGCGCCGGCGACCCCGAACGCCTCCCCGTCCGCGAAAGCGCCGCGCTCGGCGATCTCGAGCCAGATGCTGTTGGTCACGTTCAAACTCCCCGAATGCACCCAAGCACTCTATGGGTACGCGGCTCCGACCCGCCCCTCAATCCCATTTCCGGCATGCGGCTCAGTCCCGGCCGACAGACATGCGTCGCCGTCCGCCAATTCGACGGTTGCATCCACATTGCATTTGCGACACTCTTCGGCCCGCAACGACAAGTAAGGAGACTGATCATGGTGCTTCGCTCGACCTTGATCGCGGCGGCGTTCGGCATAGCGGTTTGCGGCCCGGCCACCGCCCGGGACATCGTCACCTACGACAAGGCCAAGACGATCGTCGAGGCTCCGACCACCCGCGTCGAGACGAAGACCGGCCGCAAGACAAGTGTGAGAGTCAATGCCCCACATGCGCAAGTCAAGATCGGCACAAGTGCGCGGCACGTGCGTATCCGCGTTCCCTATTACAGCGGCGACATCCGCTGGTAGAGCCAGGCGGCTCGCCTCCGCGATGCGTTTCCTGCGCCCGCCGCCTCCAAAGGCAGCGGGCGCTTCGCTTTCGCGCTCGCCGCTTTGGCTTGCCACTCCATCACATTCGCGAGACTATTCTGTGCTGCCAGGCAGAGTCCGATGGCGGGCGTAGTACGAGGACGAGGGGCAGGATGAGCACGGGCGCAGGCAGCTATCTGTTCCGCAACCTGAAGCTTCTCGATCCGCGCTTCGAGGAGGTCCGCGGCGGCCACGAGGTCCTCATCGGGGGCGGCAAGATCAAGGAGGTTTCCGCCTCGCCGATCAGGTCGGCGACCGCGACCGCCATCGACTGCGGTGGCCGCACGCTGATGCCGGGACTCATCGACTGCCATGTGCATTGCATGCACAGCGAGGTCTACATACGCCGCCTCGAGGAACTCCCGCTCACGCTCAATACCGCGCGGGCGGCGAAGCGCGTGCGATCCATGCTCGACCGCGGCTTCACGACCGTGCGCGACGCCGGCGGCACCGACTGGGGCTTCAAGGCAGCGCTCGACGAAGGCCTTTTCGCCGGCCCGCGCCTCTTCATCGCCGGCCGCTCGCTCGGGCCGACCGGCGGCCACAACGACAACCGCGCCCGCACGGCGGGACAGGCACCCTGCTTC
>CAYWBX010000800.1:0-1749 GCA_964456015.1 uncultured Hyphomicrobiaceae bacterium
CGGCGCGGTGCAGTCGTAGCCGACATAGCAGACGACCTCGCCCCTGGCGGCCAGCGCATCGAGGCCGGCGAAATCGGAGCATTGGTGAATGTAGCCCCGTTCGGAAAGGACGTTCAGGAAGTCGGACTTGTGCGTCGGCATGGTGTAGGCTCGGGCGTGGAAAAGGGGGCGGCTCAGGCGGTCCGCGGCGCACGCGAAGCAGATTAGCCGTGCGGCCCTCGCAGTTGACGCCGGCCGGTGACCAGAGGGCCGATCCGGTCGTCACCGCTCATCGCACGGGAAGGCCACCATGGGCAAGGTGATGCGCGCCATTGGACTGATGAGCGGGACGTCCATGGACGGCATCGACATTGCCCTTCTCGAGACGGATGGCGAGGCGCACGTCCGCAGATTTCGGGGAGCGAGCGTGGCCTACCCGGAAGCCTTTCGGACGCGCCTCAGGGCCGCGCTGGCGCGGGCGGCGTTCCTCACCCGGCGGGACGCGCGACCGGCGCCCCTCGCCGAGGTCGAGGAGGAACTCACCGACCGGCACGCCGAGGCGCTGTCTCGCTTTCTCGGCGACTGCTTGCTGCAGCCGTCGGCCGTCGATGTGATCGGATTTCATGGCCAGACGGTGCTGCACCGGCCGGCGGACGGCTTGACGGTGCAACTTGGGGACGGCGGCCGACTGGCGGCGCGCGTCGGCATCGATGTCGTGTTCGATCTCAGGGCGGCGGACGTCGCGGCCGGCGGCGAAGGGGCGCCGTTGGTTCCCGTTTATCACAGGGCCCTCGCAGCGCGGATCGGGGATCGGCCGGTCGCCTTCGTCAATATCGGGGGCGTCGCCAATGTCACCTGGATCGGTCGCGCCGGCGAACTCTTGGCGTTCGATACCGGCCCCGGCAATGCGCCGATCGACGACTGGATGCTGGCGCGCACCGGCGCGGCGTGTGATCAGGACGGCGCCGTGGCCGCGCGCGGGCGTCCCGACAACGAGGTGGTTCGGAGGGCGTTACGCGATCCCTATTTCGCGCGGCTGCCGCCGAAGTCGCTCGACCGCCAGGCTTTTCGCCGCATCGATCCTGGCGCGGTCTCGACCGAGGACGGCGCGGCGACGCTCACCGCCGTGACGGTAGAGGCGATCGCAAAGGCGCGCGAGCATTTCCCGGAAGAGCCGCTGCTTTGGGTGGTGTGCGGGGGCGGACGGCGGAACCGGACCCTGATGCGCCTTCTTGCAGCGAGGGTCGAGAACGCGGTTGTCCCCGCGGAGGCGCTCGGCCTCGACGGCGATACGATGGAAGCAGAAGCCTGGGCCTATCTGGCGGTCCGGTCGCTGCGGGGCCTGCCGATCAGCTATCCGGGCACGACGGGCGTCTCGCAGCCGACCTGCGGCGGCGTTCTCGTCCGGGCGCGTTGAATGGCATGACGGGTGCATCGCGGCTCGGGCGGCGAGGCGACGGTGCAGCGCGAGAAGAGCGTCATCCGTCGGCCCCGTCCCATCAAGCCCGGTCTTGCGAGGTGCCCCATGGTCGAGTTGCGGATTCCTGAGCTCATTTCGCTCGCGCTCTATGTCATTACGGCCCTGCTCTTCTGCGCAGCCTGGGCGTCGCAGCGCGACGGCGCCAGGCGGGTCGTGGCCTATGCCGCGCTGTTTGTCGGCGGGCTTGCGGCGGTGTCCATGTTCACTTCGTACACCGGCAGCCTCGAGGTCTGGCTCGATCTGCCCGTGCAAACCGCCGAGATCGGGCTGGCGCTCCGCTGATGCACAAT
>CAYWBX010000801.1:0-1749 GCA_964456015.1 uncultured Hyphomicrobiaceae bacterium
GTATTCGACTCCACGTAGGTGGGACAACCTGCCCGACGGGCGCAGCGTAAGTAGCAAGTCTGTTGGGTAACGTTACCGGGGCTGAAAGTCAACCCGGTGGCGCCGGGGATGATCGTCCAATGGGGGTCAAGCCCCTGCTGGATTTGGGTGATGGTTGTCGTCGGATAAGTACAAGAAGTAGTGCTTTTGAGCCAAATCACCTCCAAGTTGCCGGTTCCGCCGGACGGGGCGAGGCAGCTACCAATGGTAGGGGCAGGGCCGGAGCCGGGGCAATACTGGAAGGAAGAAGCGCAGGTGTTTCCAAACCCGATGGAACCCGGATTGGTCACATTATCGCAAACGCCGCCGCCGCCGCCAATGGTGATAGTGAGTTGTTTTTCGCAAATGGGTTGATAACCAGCGGTGTAGTATTTGGCGTAAACCTGATAAGTTCCCGCCGGCACGTTGACCGTTTGCGAGGCGCCACAGTTGGCAAAACAGTTGAAAATGGTTTGCCAATTGGCATTGAAAACCTGTAAGGAGGAGACAGGGGCGCCAGTCAGCCCAGTAACAACGATGGAAGTGCTGGTCGCCGTGATGCTGATGCCGTTCACACAATCGGGCGTGCCACCGCCGGGTGTGCCGGCGCAGCCGCAACCGTCGGCCGTCACCACGTCGTTGGAGGTGTTCGGGTTGCCATCGTTGCAAGGGGTACCAGGCGTGGCAGGGAATGCTGGATTATTGGGCTGGCAGTCCTGGTTGTTGCAAACGCCGTCACCGTCGGAGTCGCCGCCCTGTGCAGCACAGGGATTTACTGGCGTACCTGCGCAGGTACAGCCGTCAGATTGAATCACGTCGTTTTCGGTGTTCGGGTTGCCGTCGTTGCAGACAGTGCCAGCCGGTTTGGGGAAATTCGGATCGTTAGGGGCACAGTCCTGGTTGTTGCAGACGCCGTCGTTGTCGGAGTCACCACCCTGGTTGGCGCAGGGGCTGCCGCCGGTAACGGTGACGGTCGCCTGTTTTTCGCAAATAAACTGATAGCCAGAGGTGTAGTATTTCGCATAGACATAGTAAGTTCCGGGAGGAACACTCACCGTCTTGGAAGCGCCACAGTTGGCGAAACAGTTAAATACCTGCTGCCAGGAGCCGTTGAACACCTGCAGGGAAGAAACTGGGGCGCCATCCAGTCCTGTAACATTGATCACACCGTTGCCCACGGAAATCGTGATGTTGTTTACACAATCTGGGCCGGCTGGCGTGCCGGCGCAACTGCAACCGTCGGACGTTACGACATCGTTAGTGGTATTCGGGTTGCCGTCATTACAGGGAGAGCCGGGCGTAGCAGGGAATGCCGGATTGTTGGGCTGGCAGTCCTGGTTGTTGCAAACGCCGTCGTTGTCGGAGTCGCCACCCTGGGCAACGCAGGGACTGGGCGGCGCACCGGCGCAGCATTGGACAAAACAGTTCAGGATGTTGCTCAGGGAGGACTCGCTCCCTGCTCCGGGTACGTTGCTGCTGTTTTGTAGTTTGGAATACCACTGGATTTGGGTGGCTGTCCAGGTGGCAGAGTTTTCAAAAACATCGTGAACGGCCACACAAACATCCTGCCCTGTAATCGTACCGGAATTGTTCTGGAAGTTACCGGACTTATTCAGCTTAATATCCACATTGCAGAGGGTCATTACGCCAATGGAGTTTTGGTAATCTCCGTTTGCCACCACGATGTCGGTTCCATAGATAGATTGGGTTTTGTTGTTTTGCCAGTTACCG
>CAYWBX010000802.1:0-1743 GCA_964456015.1 uncultured Hyphomicrobiaceae bacterium
ACCAGCCCGTACGTGGGGCTGTTCGGCACGGTCTGGGGCATCATGAACGCCTTCGAATCGATCGCCATGCAGCAGAACACCAATCTCGCGGTGGTCGACCCCGGCATCGCCGAGGCGCTGCTGGCCACCGCGCTGGGCCTGCTCGCCGCGATCCCGGCGGTGGTCGCCTACAACCGGCTCTCATCTGACGCAGAGGGACTGACCGGGGCGCTGGAGAACTTCGCCGACGAGTTCTCGACGATTCTCGGCCGGCAGATCGACAGGCAGAGCGGAGCGAAGTGATGGGCGTGATGCGGCAGGCGGGCGGGGCGCAGAGCCGCGCGGGCGCGCGGCGGAGGCGCACGGCGCTGAGGCCTATGTCCGAGATCAACGTCACGCCGATGGTCGACGTGATGCTGGTGCTGCTGATCATCTTCATGGTGGCGGCGCCGCTGCTCACGGCCGGCGTGCCGCTCGAGCTGCCCTCGGCCAAGGGCCGACAGCTCGAGACCGACAAGGACAAGGAGCCCCTTGTCATCTCCGTGGTCAAGTCGGGCGAGGTCTATCTCGGCCAGGAGGACAAGACGCCGATGAAGCTCGAGGAACTCGCGCAGAAGCTCGATCTCATCGCCAAGGGCCGCGGCGGCAAGGACGAGCCGATCTTCGTGCGCGGCGACAGAAGCGTCGAGTACGGGCACGTCGCGCGCGTCATGGCCCGCATCAAGGAAGCCGGATACAACCGGATTTCGCTCGTCACCGAGATGGAGGGCGGAGGCTAGGGCAGTGCGTCTCGGACTTGCCATCTCCGTCCTGCTGCATGCCGCGCTGCTGGCCTGGGCGCTGATGTCGATCGGCGAGACGCGCCCGCTCAAGGAGTCGCCTGCCCCGCCGGTCGAGGTGTCCATCATTTCGGCGAAAGATCTCGTGACCGAACAGCGTAAAGGCGACCCCAAGTCGAAGCTGCAGGAGGCCGCGCCGACGCAGCCCCGGAAGGAGACGCCGGTGGCCGCGAAGGAGGAGGCACCGAAGCCGCCTCCGCCGGCCGCCGCGCCGCCACCTCCGCCTCCGCCACCGCCTCCGGAGCCGCCGAAGGTCGAAGCGCCGCCACCGCCGCCCGCGCCAGAGCCCGATAAGGAGGCGCTCGATCAAAAGCTTGCCGAGCTTGCCATGCTGCAGGCGGCGGAGGAGAAGGCGCGGGCCGAGAACGCGCTGCGCGAGAAGGCCGCGGCCGAGGCCAAAGCGAAGGCGGAAGCCGAGGCCAAGGCGAAGGCCGAGGCAGAGGCCAAGCGGAAGGCGGAGGAAAAGCGGCGGCGAGAGCTGGCCGAGGCCCGGCGCAAGGCTGCGGAAAAGCGCAAGGCCGAGGAGGCAGCCAAGGCGACGGCGGACCGCAAGCGGCTCGCGGCGCTGCTCGAGAGCGCGCCCGAGCAGGACCTGATCGACAAGGACCCGAGAAAGCGGGGCGGCGCCGCACCGCAGAGCGAGCCGAGCAAATCCAAGGAGAAGGGGGCGCTCGCCGGTTCGCCGACGGGCGCCGGCAACCGGCTCTCGGCGCGCGAGGAGGACATGCTCAACCAGATCATCCGCGCGGCGCTCGCCGAGTGCTGGCGCAAGCCGGTGGTCGGGGGCGCCGAACGGCCGCCGGCGGTCACGGTCAAATGGAGAATGCGTCAGGACGGTTACGTCGACGGAGAGCCGAAGGTGGTGGACCGCGTGGTCAGCCAGGTGGAGCAGGCGGCGGCGGCGGAGGCGGTGCGGGCGGTGATC
>CAYWBX010000803.1:0-1741 GCA_964456015.1 uncultured Hyphomicrobiaceae bacterium
GACGGCCTTTGCCGCCCGCTATCCGCACATGCTTTCGGGCGGGCAGCGAAAGCGCGTCGGCCTTGCGCAGGTCCTGATCCGCGATCCGAAAATCCTCCTGATGGATGAACCGTTCGGTCCGCTCGATGCGCAGACGCGCCAGATCATGGGCAATCTGCTGCTGGAATTGTGGAGCGCCGATCGCAAGGCCGTGCTGTTCGTCACCCATGATCTGGAAGAGGCGATCGCGCTCTCGGACCGTGTGGTGATCATGTCCGCGGGCCCGGCCGCGCGCATCATCGGCGACTGGCGTGTGCCGCTCGCCCGCCCGCGCGACATCGGCGAGGTCAAGCTGGAAAAAAGCTTCCACGACCTGCATCGCGAGATCTGGAACGTGCTCAAGGACGAGGTGCTGAAGGGCTACGCGCAGACGGGGGGCGGGTGATGGGGGTTTGCGCGTCTTCTGTTGGTGTCCTTGCCGCTTGCTCCGGGCCACTCCCTCCCCCCTTGCGGGGGAGGATTGGGGAGGGGGGTAAACCGCGAGTTCAGGATACGCGGCTTACCCCCCTTCCGCCCGCCGTCGCTTGCGCTTCGGCGGGCGACCTCCCCCGCAAGGGGGGAGGTGGACGGGGCGCCGGGAAAGGCCGGTCGCACCCATGAACCGCCTCATCCTGATCGCGCTGCAGCTCGGCGTCGCCGTCGTTGCGATCGCGGCGTGGCATTTTTCAACCACCATCCCGATGGCGGACGGCAAGCCGCTGGTCCCCCCATTCTTCTTCTCGACACCGGGTGACGTATTCGGGCGCATCGTGAAATGGTTCGCCGAAGGCACGATCTGGCGGCATCTCTGGATCACGCTGACCGAGGCCGCGCTTGCCTTCGTCCTGGGCTCGGTCGGCGGCATCCTGGTCGGCTTCTGGTTTGCGCGCCAGCCGCTGATCGCGGCGATTTTCGACCCCTATGTGAAAATGATCAACGCACTGCCGCGTATCGTGCTGGCGCCGATCTTCACGTTATGGTTCGGTCTCGGCATCTGGTCGAAGGTGGCGCTCGGCGTCACCCTCGTCTTCTTCATCGTGTTCTTCAACGTCTATCAGGGCGTGCGCGAGGTAAGCCCGAGCATCCTCGCCAATGCCCGCATGCTCGGCATGAACGAGCGGCAATTGATGCGCCATGTCTATTGGCCGTCCGCTTTGTCCTGGATGTTCTCCTCGCTGCACACTTCGGTCGGCTTTGCGGTGGTGGGCGCGGTGGTGGGAGAATATCTCGGCTCGGCGGCGGGGCTCGGCTATCTGATCCTGCAGGCGGAGGGGACCTTCGATATTGCGGGGGTCTTTGCCGGCATGTTCGTGCTCGCGGCCTTTGTGATCGTGATCGACGGGCTCGTCACCCTGGTCGAAAAGCGCCTTCTGGTGTGGCGCCCGGCGGCGGCCGATACGCGGACCTGAGCGGCGGACTTTGCAGGCCGGGTGCGGTGTTCTATCGTCCATCCATCCAAATTCGGCCCGGTCACGGGGCCGCAATCGCAAAGGGGAGGACTTTCATGACGGCAGGGATCGTCCGGCGGCTCGTCTCATCGCTGTTCGCGCTCGCGCTGATGTCGGGTGCGGCGCTTGCCCAATCCAAGGTGACGATCGCGATCGGCGGCGCGGCCTGCCTGTGCTACCTGCCGACGGTGCTCGCCAAGCAGCTCGGTGAATACGAGAAGGCCGGCGTCAATGTGGAAATGGTCGACTTCAAGGGCGGCTCGCAGGCGCTTACC
>CAYWBX010000804.1:0-1735 GCA_964456015.1 uncultured Hyphomicrobiaceae bacterium
CGTCACACGCGCTGGAAGCGGCGGTGGCGAAGGAGGCGAAGGATCCGATCGGCGAGCGCGTGATGACGAAGGGCTCGGAGCCAAAGCCGCCGGCCGGTGCTGAGAAAAGCTCCGGAGACCTGCCCTCTGCCTCAGAGCTGCACGCGGAGGTTTGGCCCAATCTTCCGGTTCTGCCGGCCATTCCGGAGGACATAGCGCCGAGGCCCGAGCGGGTCGCCGAGCAGCCGGCGGCGCGTGCCAGGATCGCGCGCCCGCAAGGCCCCTCGCCCCGCGCCAGCGGGAACCCAGGGACCGTCAGCGTTGGTATCGACTTGCGCTTCTTCGAGACCGTCCGCGGCACCGCCCCCTGAGCCGGCACGCGTCATCGGCTGGTGCGCGATGAGTCCCGCCTCAGTCTCCTCAGTGCGAAACCGGGGCGCGGTTCGCTGCCGTCGCGCGAACGTCCGCCGGCGCACCGCCTCGCCGCAGGCCGAACGCCGCGACCGGCCGCATCAACGGGTCAGCTCGCGGCCGACGGCGCGGCAATCCATCTCGAATTCGAGTTCCAGCACGGGCGGACGAGCGAGATGCCAGACGATGCCATTGCGTGCGGCGCCGCGGCGGGCGATCTCAGAGGCGAAGAACGGGTGCACGTCGTGGATGGTGTAGACCTGGGTCGCGGTCGTGTCGGCCCAGGCGAATCCCAAGAGCGACATCCGCCTTTCCATCTCGCCGAGGACGGCGCGTGCCTTCTCGGCCATGGCCTCGGGGCTCGTCTCGCCGCGGCGCACGATGAAGTCGCCGTAGGCGCCCTTGCCTTCGGGCGCCTCGCCGCTGCCCGAGATTACGAAATCGCGCGCGCCGACAGATGACGGAACCGTGTAGCAGAAGGCGTGAAAGCAAGGCTCGGACGGAAAGTCGATCAACGGGCAGACGTTGGAGCGCGCAACCGGATTGAAGCGGTTTGCCGGATCGTAGATGCCCCAGCGGGCGAGCGTTTCGCAGTAGTGTTGATTGAAGGCGATGAAGCCCGCCTCCGAGAACTGGGCGGGCGAGCGCAGCTCGCAGGCGCAGAAGGCCGTGAGCGGCCGGGCGATCGCCGCCAGGTGCGCTTCGATACGCCGGAAGCCCTCGGCGAGCGGCGGGCGATCGCGAAAGACGACCCGCTCGATGGCGTAGCCCGGTTGGGCCGCAACGCCGCCGGAGTACTGAAAGACCGCCGGGATCGTGGTGTAGTTGCCGGGGGTGAACGGACGAGTGCTGGTCATAGAGACGCATCCTCCTTGAGACCTCGACAGAGAACCCATCACGGCGCGAGGGCGTCCCGCAAGTGCGCAAAGAGTTGCCTGCGCGCGTTCGTTTCGCTATCTGACGATCGGACTTGGCCGCAGAGAGACGCGCAATCGTGGGCAATCGCGAGCTGCTCGATTACTATAAAACGACGCACGCGCGGCGCGTTTACGGTACGAGCTCGGTCAAGTACGTGCGATTCCTGAAACCTTGGATCGCCTTGCGTCGCCCTGCCACGATTCTGGACTACGGCTGCGGACAGAGCATTCTGCTCGAGTCGCTCGATCTTGGACCTGACGTCTCGCTGCTGCGGTATGATCCCGCGATTGCAGAATACAGCCGGCCGCCCACAGCGCCGTGCGATCTGCTGTTGTGCATCGACGTGCTCGAGCACATCGAGGAGCGCGACGTCGACGCCGCCTTGCGCGAGATGCACGCCTGGTCGAAGGAAGCAATCATCGTCGTC
>CAYWBX010000805.1:0-1734 GCA_964456015.1 uncultured Hyphomicrobiaceae bacterium
CGCCAGCGCTCGCGGAACTTGATTTGCTCGTTGATGCGGTCGGCCACGCCGGCCACGCTCGGGCAGCCGAGGATGGAGCGCCCGCCCAGGGCGCGCGGGCCGAACTCCATGCGCCCCTGGAACCAGGCCACCGGCTGGCCGTCGGCGAGCAGGCGCGCGATGCGCTGCGGCACCGCGTCGATCCTTTGCCAGGCCGGCTTCGCGGGATGCCGCTCGCAGGCGGCGATGACCTCCTCGTTGGTGTAGGCCGGGCCAAGATAGACGTGCTCCATCTTCTCCACCGGCACGCCGCGCGCCACCGAGACGTAGGACGCCGCGCCCACTGCCGTGCCGGAATCGCCGGAAGCCGGCTGCACGAAGAGTTCCCTGACGTCGGGCCGCGCGATGATGCGCTGGTTGAGCTTGACGTTGAGCGCGCCGCCGCCGGCGAAGGCGAGCCGCCCGGTCTCGCGCAGGATGTCGCCGAGGTAGTAATCGAGCATCTGCAGGGCGAGGTCCTCGAACAGCTGCTGCATGGCGGCGGCGTAGTGGATGTAGGGGTCGTCGGCGATGTCGCCCATTCGCCGCGGGCCGAGCCACTCGATCAGCTTCGGCGAGAAGTAGTAGCCCTTGCCGTCTTCCTTGTAGCGGCGCAGGCCGATCACATTGGCGTAGTCGGTGTTGACGACGAGCTCGCCGTTTTCGAACCTGGCCAGGCGCGAGAAGTCGTAGCGACCCGGGTCGCCGTAGGGCGCCATGCCCATGACCTTGTATTCGCCGTCGAGCATCTCGAAGCCGAGGTACTCGGTGATGGCGCCGTAGAGGCCGCCGAGCGAGTCGGGGTCGTAGAACTCCTTGATCTTGTGGATGCGGCCGTTCTCGCCGTAGCCGAAGAAGGTCGTCGCGTACTCGCCCTTGCCGTCGATGCCGAGGATGGCGGTCTTCTCCGCGAAGCCGGAGCAGTGGTAGGCGCTGGAGGCATGGGTCAGGTGGTGCTCGACCGGCACGAGGTCGACCCCGTCCGGGTCGAAGCCGAGCTGCGCGAGGCAGCCGAGGATGCGGCCGCGGTAGCGGCGGTAGCGGCGGTTGCCGTTGAGGAGCGCATCGAGCGCGCGGTCCGGCGCGTACCAGTAGCGCCGCGCGTAGTGCCAGCGCGCCGGCCCGAAGAGGCTGATCGGCGCGAAGGGAATCGCCACGGCGTCCACGTCCTTCGGCTTGATGCCGGCGAAGTCGAGGCAGAACCTCGCCGCTTCATACGGCATGCGGCCCTTGGCGTGCTTGTCGCGGATGAAGCGCTCTTCCTCTGCGGCGGCCACCAGCCTGCCGTCGATGTAGATCGCGGCGGAGGGGTCGTGCGAAAGCGAGCCGGACAGGCCGAGGACGGTCAGGGACACGTCATGCCTCCCAAGCCGACAGGAAAGCCTGCCAGTGCGGCTGCTTCAGCCCCTCCAGCGCGCCGCGCACCGCCTGCTCCTCGGCCTCGAAGGCCTTCTCCGTCAGCGCGCCGCGCATGCGCTGGAAGCGCAGGTACACGAGGTAGGTATTCACCACGTCGGCCTCGCAGTAGTCGCGGATCTCGTCGATGCGCCCTTCCTGCCAGGCGCCCCAGACGGCCGAGCCGTCCATGCCGAGCTTGCCGGGCAGGCCCATCAGCTTCGCCAGCTCGTCGAGCGGCGCGCTGGCGCGCGGCTGGTACAGCGCCAGCAGGTCCATCAGGTCGAGGTGGCGCGAGTGATAGCGGCTGATATAGTTGTT
>CAYWBX010000806.1:0-1730 GCA_964456015.1 uncultured Hyphomicrobiaceae bacterium
GAGCCGCGGCGGACGCCCCCGCGGTCAGCCCTGGCGGTGGAAGACGAAGCCGCCGTAAGCCTGCACCGTCGGCATCATCTCGACGATGTTGATGTTGAGGTGGCGGGGCAGGGTGGCGACCCAGTAGACCGCCTCGGCGATGTCGTCGGCGGTCATCGGCGTGACGCCCTTGTAGGGCGCCTTGGCCTTTTCCGCGTCGCCCTTGAAGCGCACCAGCGAGAATTCGGTTTCCGCCATGCCGGGCTCGACGCAGGTGACGCGCACGCCCTTGCCGTGCAGGTCGGAGCGCAGGTTGAGCGAGAACTGGTGCACGAAGGACTTGGTCGCGCCGTAGACGTTGCCGCCGGGATAGGGATAGGAGCCGGCGACCGAGCCGATGTTGACGACGTGGCCGCGGCCGCGCGCGACCATGCCGGGCAGGACGGCGCGCGTCATGCCGACCAGGCCCTTGACGTTGGTGTCGATCATCGTGTTCCAGTCGTCGAGATCGACCGTCTCGGCCGAGCCGAGGCCGAGCGCGAGGCCGGCATTGTTGACCAGCAGGTCGATGGCGGCGAATTCGGCGGGCAGGGTGTCGATCAGCCGCTGCATCGCCGCCTGGTCGCGGACGTCGCCCGTCCGGGCCAACGCGCGCGGCCCGAACTCGCGTGCGAGCGCGGCAAGGCGGTCCCCGCGCCGGCCGACGAGGACGACGCGCGCGCCCTCGCCGGCGATGCGCCGGGCGATGGCGTCGCCGAAGCCCGAAGTGGCGCCGGTGACAAGGACGGTCAGGCTGTCGGCGGATACGCGCTCGGTCACTGTTTTTCCTCCATCTTGGCTTGATCCCACAGGGCGTCCATCTCGGCGAGGTCGGACTGCTCGGGCCGCTTGCCGCGCTCGGCGAGCAGCGCCTCGATGCGGCGGAAGCGGCGCTCGAACTTGGCGTTCGCCGCGCGCAGGGCGGTTTCCGGGTCGATCCTCAAGTGGCGGGCGAGGTTGGCGATGACGAACAGCAGGTCGCCGAACTCCTCGCTCACGCGCTCGGGCGCGGCGCCCTCGACGAGCTCGGCCTTCAGTTCGGCGATCTCTTCCTCGATCTTGTCGAGCACCGGGCCGCGGTCGGGCCAATCGAAGCCGACGCGCGCCGCGCGGCTTTGCAGCTTGACGGCGCGGGTGAGCGCCGGCAGCGCCGCCGTGACCCCGTCGAGCACGCTGGCGGCGCGGCCGGCGGCGCGCGCCCGCGCCTCGCGCTCGGCGGCCTTGTGCGCCTCCCAGGCGATGGTCTGCGCCTCGGCCGAGCGCACCTCGGCCGGGCCGAAGACGTGGGGGTGGCGGCGCACCATCTTGTCGGCGAGCGCGGCGGCGACCGCGGCGAAGTCGAAGGCGCCGGCTTCCTCGGCCATGCGGGCGTGGAAGACGACCTGGAACAGGAGGTCGCCGAGTTCGTCCTTGAGCGCCGCCATGTCGTCGTGCCCGATCGCCTCGGCGACCTCGTAGGCTTCCTCGATCGTGTAGGGCGCGATGGTGGCGAAGGTCTGCTCGCGGTCCCACGGGCAGCCGGAAACGGGGTCGCGCAGCCGCGCCATGATCTCGAGCAGCCGGGCAATGGCTTCGCGGGCGTCAGGGGCTTTGTCGGTCATTGGGCGCGCCAGTATCGGGATCGCGGCGTGGCGGCGCAACCGCCGGGGACATGGTGGCGGGGCGGGCCCGACGGCGGCAGCGCAGCCGACGGATAAATCGTATAATATACA
>CAYWBX010000807.1:0-1730 GCA_964456015.1 uncultured Hyphomicrobiaceae bacterium
TCCTCGCCGCCGCCACGATCGAGATCCTGTCAATCGCGGGCGTCGCCGCGATGTCGCTCATGCTCGATGCCTCGAGCCTCGAAGCGCAGCGTCGGGCGATGGCCGATGTCGATCGCGAATTCAAGACCGCCGGGATCGCGAACCTGGCGGCGGCAGCCATCGGCGGCTTCGCCATCGCGCTCGCACCCAACGCAAGCCGGCTGATCGATGAGCTCGGCGGACGCCGCCGTCTCGCCGGCATCGCCGGCGGTCTCGTCATCGGCGTTGTCCTCCTCAGCGGCGCGAACCTGGCCGCCATGGTGCCGACACCGGTGCTCGGTGGCCTGCTGATCTATCTGGGGTATGGCGTTCTCGCCGAGGCGCTCTGGCGGCCGCAGGCGCGGCCCGCGATGGCCGAACTCCTTCTGACGCTCGTCATCGCCCTCACCATCGTTGCCGCCGGCTATCTCGCCGGCATCATTCTCGGTCTCGTCGGCGCCTGCATTGTCTTTGCGCTGCGCTACAGCCGCATCGATGCGGTCCGACGCCACCTGACGCGCGCCGTGCTGACGTCTCCCGTCGACCGCGACGAAGCGACCATGCAGTGGTTGCGCCACGAGGGGCGACGGATTCACGTCTTCTGGCTCTCGGGGTTCATCTTCTTCGGCTCCGCCAACCGCGTCTACGAGCAGGTTCTTGCCGCCGTCGGGCGGCGGAATCGGGAGGAGCGGCGCTGGGTCATCCTCGACGTCGCGACGGTGAGCGGGCTCGATGCGGCGGCCATCCTCTCCTTCGTCAAACTGTGCGGCTGGGCGCATGAGAACAGCGTGACGTTGACATTGGCCGGTGCAAGCCGCGAGCTCGTCACGGAGTTCGAGCGCGCGGGGATTTCGAGCAGCACCCAATGGCAGTTCCGCGCGTTTCCCGACCGAGGCGCGGCGCTTGAATGGTGCGAGGAGGAGCTTCTGCGGCACGCCGCATCGACACCCCTCGCCTCGCCCGACGATGCGATCGTGCGCTGGCTCGACGGCGTGCTCGCCCCTGGAGCGGGCGCCCGGTTCGTCGAGCAGCATCTCGTGCGCCGAAGCCTTGCCCCGGGCGAGGTCGTCTGCCGGCAGGGCGAGCCGTCGCATTCGATCGAGTTCGTTGCGTCGGGGTCGGTGGCGGTGAGCGTCAGCGACGCAAGCGGGCGTAGCGTCCGCGTCCGCCGGATGCTCGGGCGGACGATCATCGGCGAGATGGGCTTCCTGCGGGCTGCCCCGCGCGCGGCGACGGTCACCGCCGACGGTCCGGCGGTCGTCTACGTCCTCGATCGAAGCTCCTATGAGCGTCTTGCCGAACGGGATCCGACGCTTGCGCGCGTGCTGCTCGAATTCATCGCGCGCACGCTCGCCGATCGCCTGGAACTCGCCAATCGCGAGGCGACGGCGCTTCTCTGACGGCGCCCCCTCCGGTACAGCGATCGGCCGCGTCACGGCACCGTGACGGCTGCGCTGCCCGCCTGCGCGCCGACGGTCTCACGGCGCGGTGCTGCCGATTGCCTGGAAGATCCGGCTGCGGAACGCAGCAGCTGGGGCGGACGACGTCCCCTCCGCAGCCGGGCGGGCCCGCGACCGGGACGTCGGCTCCGGGCGGCCGACGTACTGCGGCGGGGGGACGAGATGCCCGGCAAGGCGCGGCGCATCGCTGCGCTCCGCCAGTGCGCTGTCGAAAGCCGATTTGTCTCTCTCCGGGGCGGCTTTTTCGGCCGG
>CAYWBX010000808.1:0-1180 GCA_964456015.1 uncultured Hyphomicrobiaceae bacterium
GAGCTGGCCTGCGCAGTGGTGCCTCGCCGCTAACGATCTCGCGATCCAGGTCCACGGCGGCTACGGCTACACGCGCGAGTACCCGGTCGAGCAGTTCTGGCGCGACAACCGGCTGAACCCGATCCACGAGGGCACGCACGGCATCCAGGCGCTCGATCTGCTCGGCCGCAAGGTCGTGATGCGGGACGGCGCGGCATTCAAACTGCTCGGCGCGCGAATCGCGGCGTCCGTCGAGGCCGCTTCGCGGTCGAGCGACGCCGACGCGAAACGCTTCGCATCGATGCTCGCCGAACGCGCACAGCGGCTCGCGCAGGTGACGCAGGCGCTGTGGTCGAACGGCGATCCGGCGCGCACGCTCGCCAACGCGTCGATCTATCTCGAAGCCTTCGGGCACATCGTCCTCGCGTGGATCTGGCTCGAACAGGCGCTCGCCGCGCGGCGTGCGCACCAGGACGCCGATGCGGACTTCATCCGCGGCAAACTGCACGCGTGCCGCTACTTCTTCCTGTACGAGCTGCCGCGCGTCGATGCGCAGCTCGACCTGCTCGCGAGCCTCGATACGACGACGCTCCAGATGCAGGAAGGCTGGTTCTGACGCGCGCAACACAAGGAGGCGACGATGTCGGTTCATAAATTGTTCGATCTGCGCGGCAGGACCGCGCTGGTGACGGGCGGCTCGCGCGGGCTCGGGCTGCAGATCGCCGAAGCGCTCGGCGAGATGGGCGCGAAACTCGCGCTGACCTCGCGCAAGAAGAACGAGCTGGACGAGGCGGTGGCGCATCTGGCGACGACCGGCATCGAGGCGCGCGCCTGGGTCTGCGACATCGGCAGGCGCGAGACCATTCCCGGCGTCTTCGACCAGATCCTCGCGGCTTTCGGCCGTGTCGACATCCTCGTCAACAACGCTGGCGCGGTGTGGGCCGCGCCCGCCGAGGATCATCCGCTGGAAGCCTGGGACAAGCTGGTCAACCTCAACCTGATCGGCGGCTTCGTGCTGTCGCAGCAGGCGGCGACGAAATCCATGATTCCGGCGAAGTGGGGCCGCATCATCAACGTCGCCTCCGTCGCCGGGCTGATGGCGAGCGACGCGAGGGTGGTGCGCACCGTGTCCTACAACGCGACCAAGCACGGCGTTGTCGGCACCACCCGGCAGCTCGCCGCCGAATGGGGCAGGCACGGC
>CAYWBX010000808.1:1190-1722 GCA_964456015.1 uncultured Hyphomicrobiaceae bacterium
ATCACCGTGAACGCGATCTGCCCGGGATTCTTCCCCTCCAGGATGACCAACGTCATGCTGGGCGAAACCGGCGAGCTGGTGCTGCAGGGAACGCCGACCGGGCGGCTGGGCGGCCCCGAGGACCTGAAGGGAATTGCCGTTCTGCTCGCCTCGGAAGCCTCGCGGCACATCACCGGGCAGGCGATCGCGGTGGACGGGGGGGCGATGCTGATATGAGCGGCGCGCCCGAGATCCCGCCAGAGACTTACGAGTTCACCAGGCGGATCCCGTTTTCCGAGCATCTCGGCATCCGGATAGACGCGCTGGAGAAGGGCGTCGCGCGGCTTTCCATGGCAATCCGGCCCGAGTTCATGACCAGCTGGGGCACCGCGCACGGCGGCTCGATCCTGTCCCTCCTCGACATCACGCTGTCGATGACCGCCCGCACCCTCTACACCCCGCCTCGGTCGATCATGACCATCGACCTCTCGACGCAGTTCCTCAGCACCGCCACCGGCACGCTGCGCGCCGAGGGCCGCGTCATGAAGGCCGG
>CAYWBX010000809.1:0-1720 GCA_964456015.1 uncultured Hyphomicrobiaceae bacterium
TTCCTCGGTGAGCGCGACAAAGTTGAAGGCGCCTGTTGGCGCGATGCGCTCTGCGATCAGCATGCGGCCCTGATCGTCGAACGTGATCTTGGAAATCTCGCTCGCGCTCTGGCCGGGCGGTACGGTCATTTCGATGCGCGCGTCGGTCCCGAACGAGCCGTCAGGCATGATCGCCACCGACCAGACTTGCAAGCCTTCGGCAACCGCGTAGTAGAGTCTCCCATTGTGCACCGCGAGACCGAAGATGCGGCGTTGCGGCGGCGCATAACCCCATGAGTCGGGGTTTGCGGGTTGAAATGGCGGCCGCGTGATCACCGGCCGCGTGCCCGGATCGAAAGGCACCGGGCGCAGCCCGGCCATGGTGCGTCCTTGCACGCCATGATCGTAACGGCCCCGCTCCGATCCGTTGAGATCGAAGCGGTGGATTTTCCCGGTTTCGCGGTCGGCAACCAAGAGCGTGCTCGATATGGGATCGAAGGCGAGGCCGCCGAGTGCGGGCCCTGAGTTCGGTACGCCGTCGAAGGTCACGTTGGCGAATAGGCTGACAGCGCCGGTCGTGCCATCGATACGCCAGATCGAGCCGGGTCCGCCCCCGGCCTCGCGCGGCCCGAACAGACCGGCCATGAAGGTTGCGTTTGCGGTGCCCTGTTCCGCGCGATCGGGGAGCCCGTCGCCGTCAGCGTCGGGAACGACGATCGGCAGCCCGTAGATCGAAGTCGCGGCGACATAAATGTTCGGCGGCGTTGCATTGTCGAGCGTCACCCCGAACACCTGTCCGATTTGACCCGCGGTGACCGTGAGCGGTTTCGCCGCCGTCAGGACTTGCGCTTGCGGTGGGGTGCCAGGAGTCTGCAAGTCAATCACGCGCAGCGAAGGGCCGTTGAGATCGATCGTCGCCCGTTCGGCCGGATCGACACCGGGCCGGATCAGCGGCGGCAATTGCACGCCGGAGAATCCGGTGACGACGGCGTTGCCGTCAGCAACGACGCCGGGCGCATGCTGAGCGTATGCAGCGCCGAGAAGCACGGAAAGCACAAGAAGGAATGCGCCTGTCAGTCCTGTTTGCAGCGCCCGGCCCCGCTGCGTAGGCAGGCTCGTGATGCCCATCGACCGCCGCATCATCTGATACCCCGACATTCACTTCGAGGTTGCAAACATGCGCTTCTGCGCGACGCGACGGCGTTGATCCAGGACAAATTTCTACGAATGTACCAATCACGTCCTTCCATGCGGAGCGGATCGTTTCAGGCCATGATTTGTCAGGCCGCCCAAGATGTTGAATGCGGCTTCGAGCGTTCGGGGCATGGCGAGATCATCTAACGTCGCAACGAGCAGCCGGACGATTTTGCGAGCCGCGCTCCTCTGCATGCGACAAGACACAAGCCAAAAAAAGCGCCGGAGCGGAAAGCCCCGGCGCCCTGAACAAGCAATCTCGTCTGCGATCTACTTCTTCTTCGCCGCAGGTTTTGCCACCCAGACGCTCTGCCAAGCATAATAGGGCTGCATAAGCGCATTGTAGACGAGCTTCTGGCCCGCCCAGTTCGGATCGGCGGGAGCCTTCGCCTTCTTTGCTTGGGCAAGCGCCGCGCCGGGCGCGGCGGCGACGATGACGAGTGCGAGCAAAAGAGCGCCTTTGCGCATTTTCCAAGTCCCCAGAGTTCGAACCACCGGTCAGTCCGGTGCCTGCGATCATGCACAAAACGCGCGCTTTGAGAATGCG
>CAYWBX010000810.1:0-1707 GCA_964456015.1 uncultured Hyphomicrobiaceae bacterium
CCGCTGGCCACTGCAACGGCGGCGATGAGCTTCGCGCGGGGCAGGCCACGGCGAGCGTTTTTCGTGCGCAAGCAGGCGAAGGATCACGGGACGCAGAATCTGCTCGACGGCCTGCGCCGTGGCGAGACGGTCGCGGCAAAGCGCGTCATCATCCTCGAGGACGTCACGACGACGGGCGGCTCGTCGATGAAGGCAATCGAGGCGGTGAAGGCGGCGGGTGCGAGCGTGGCGCTTGTCCTGACCGTGGTCGATCGCCAGGAAGGTGCGGCGGAGACCTTCCGGGCGGCCGGCGTCCCGTTTCGGGCGCTGATCACGGCCAGCGAGCTGCGCTGACCCCCGCCGCCGCACGGGCGACGCCGGCGGGTTCGCACCCGTTCAATCTCCTCGCCGGCCCGACCGAAAAGCCTCGCACCGCAATCTCGAGCCGCACGACGTGCGTGCCCGCGCTCGCGTTCCCGGCGCGCCGGCGGATGCGCCGCTGCGGTGTACGGCGAATGTTCCCGCCGCTCACTCTGCCGCTTGCCGCAACACCGGGGCCGCAGCCTTCACGTCCGCATCGACGTGCGCCTCGAACTTCGCGAAGTTCTTGTTGAACATGTCGGAGAGCGCACGTGCCTGCTGGTCATAGGCCGCCTTGTCCGACCAGGTCTCGCGCGGATTGAGGATCGCTGCATCGATGCCGGCGAGGGTTGTCGGGACCTGGAAGCCGAAGATCGGATCGGTGCGCATCGGCTGGCTCTTGAGTGCGCCCGACAGCGCCGCGTCGAGCAATGCGCGTGTCGCCTTGATCGGCATCCGGTGGCCGACCCCGAACTTGCCGCCGGTCCATCCCGTGTTGACCAGCCAGCAAACGACGCCGTGCTCGCCGATAAGGCGCCGCAACATGTTTCCGTAGACGCTCGGATGGCGCGGCATGAACGGCGCGCCGAAGCAGGTCGAGAACGTCGCTTGCGGCTCGCTGCCCATGCCCTTCTCGGTCCCCGCGACCTTCGCAGTGTAGCCGGAAATGAAATGATACATCGCCTGGCTTGCGCTGAGCTTGGCGATCGGCGGCATCACGCCGAAGGCATCGGCGCACAGCATGACAATGTTCTTCGGATGCCCGGCCACCCCGGTCTTGCTTGCATTCGGGATGAACTCGAGCGGATAGGCCGCGCGCGTGTTTTCCGTGAGCCGCCCGTCGTTGAAGTCGGGATCTCGATTCGACTCGTTCAGAATGACGTTCTCGAGCACGGCGCCGAAACGGTTGGACGCCGCCCAAATCTGCGGCTCGGCCTCGGCCGACAAGCGGATCGTCTTTGCGTAGCAGCCGCCTTCGAAGTTGAAGATGCCGCGGCTCGACCAGCCGTGCTCGTCATCGCCAAGAAGGGTGCGTTTGGGGTCCGCCGAAAGGGTCGTCTTGCCCGTCCCGGAAAGTCCGAAGAAGACCGCCGATGTTCCGTCGGGCCCGACATTGGCCGAGCAGTGCATCGGCATCACGCCAAGCTCTGGCATTACATAGTTCAGGAACGTGAAGACGGCCTTCTTCGTCTCCCCGGCATAGGACGATCCCCCGATGAGCACGAGGCGGCGTACGAAATCGCAGGCGATCACGGTCTCCGAGCGCACGCCGTGGCGCGCCGGCTCGGCACGGAAGCTCGGCAGGTTCACGACGGTGAACTCCGGCTGGAAACCCGTTAGGGCTTTGGCGTCCGGCCGTCGCAGCAG
>CAYWBX010000811.1:0-1695 GCA_964456015.1 uncultured Hyphomicrobiaceae bacterium
CCAGATCGAAGCCCATTGGACCTGTCGCTTGTTTTGCATATCGCAGTGTGATTGAATGACGCCATGCCACGCACCCCTCTAAAGTATGTGACCAGGAAGCGGAAGCCGCATCGCGTTCGAGAAGAAGATGCACCGGCTGCTTATTCCATCCAGAGACCGCCGGTCAATTGCATCATTTGTGGCGACTGCAATGTCGAGTTGAAGAAGCTCCCATCCGATTGCATTGACCTCATTTTTACGTCGCCTCCTTACGCGGACTCTCGCAAGAGCACGTATGGAGGAATTCATCCCGACAAGTATGCCGAGTGGTTGCTGCCGATAACTGCCGAGCTTTTGCGAGTGCTCAAACCTACCGGGTCATTTGTTCTGAACATCAAAGAAAAGACGGTTAATGGCGAACGTCACACGTATGTGATCGAAACCATCCTCGGCATGCGCCGGCAGGGTTGGCTGTGGACCGAAGAATACATCTGGCACAAGCGAAATTGCTACCCCGGCAAGTGGCCAAACCGCTTCCGAGACGCGTGGGAGCGTTGCCTCCACTTCACGAAAAATCGGCACTTCGCCATGTATCAAGACGCCGTACGCGTTCCGATGGGCAATTGGCGTCATGCGCGGCTTCGCAAACTGAGCCAGACCGACAAGCGGCGCGACGAATCGAAGGTTGGCAGCGGATTCGGCAAGAACATTTCCAAATGGGTTGGCCGGGAACTCGCGTATCCAACGAATGTCCTTCATCTGGCTACCGAGTGCTCAAACCGCGCTCACAGTGCCGCATTTCCCGAAGCGCTGCCAACGTGGTTTACCCGCCTGTTTACCAAGCCGGGCGACCTCGTTCTTGATCCATTTCTTGGTTCGGGCACGACAGCGCTGGCTGCGGCCAAACTCGGACGCAACTATCTCGGCATTGAGATTCGGGCCGACTACTGCGCATTGGCACGGAAAGCACTCAAGGAAGAGCTAGGCGAAACGCTCTGGGACTTATCTCAGAAAGGCAATAATGGCAATCAGTCCAACGCGGCTTGAAAAACAAATCGAGGCTTGTTTGCTGAAGTTCTACGCCAGCCGCCTTACCGGCCTGCAAAATCTTAGCCTGAAAAAGGTGCTAAAAAAGAAAAATCCGTACCTGTACCGGGCACTCGGCATCGAGAAGGCATCGGAGATCGTCGAGCAAATCATGGCCGCGTTCGTCACGTCCTCCGACGAGACGATTTTCGGAAACGTCTTCTTCGAGCCGCTGGCGAAACTCGCCGCGAGCGGTCACGTTGCTCCGACGGAGGGAGTGGATTTCACCGTGGAGAAGGCGGACCGGTATCTGGCGGTCGCCGTGAAATCGGGACCAAACTGGGGCAATGCGGACCAGCATAAACGCCAGAGCACGAATTTCGATGCGCTCCGCAAACGCTTGTACAAACTAAACAAGCAGTTCGATCCCCTCGTCGGCCAGGCCTACGGCCAGCAATGCAGCGAACCCACCGACAACTCACGTTTTCGCCGCCGTTCCGGTCAAGCATTCTGGCAGGAAATCACCGGTGACCCCGACTTCTATCTGAAGCTCATTCGCCTGATGAAAGACGTACCCGAACGCAACCGCCCGAAGTTTCGCGCGGAGTGGGACCAAGCCGTGAACCGATTCACGCGAGATTTCATGACCGATTTCTGCCGGCAAGATGGTTCGATTGACTGGGAGAAACT
>CAYWBX010000812.1:0-1695 GCA_964456015.1 uncultured Hyphomicrobiaceae bacterium
CTCGACGTATGTGATCGGCTCGTACCTGGGCGGATTGTCGGGGCTTGTGCAGGTCGGCAGGCAGCGCATCACGTAATCCGCGCCGCAATCGAAGAAGAACGGCAGCGCATAGCGCTCCCCGCCCGAGGCGTTGATGACGCGATGCGGCGTCGCCAGGAACCGGTCGTTGGTCCATCGGCGGAGCATGTCGCCGCCGTTGACGAGAAAGGCGCCGTCGATGGTCTGTGCGTCGATCCACCGCCCGCTCGGCAGACGCACGGAAAGCCCCGCGACCTTGTTCGGCGCAAGCAGTGTCATGAAGCTCGTATCGGTGTGGGGCGCCAGTCCGAACTCGTTCTCAGCGTTGCGGTCCGCCGGCGGGTAGTGCGACATGCGCAGCTTGAACATCGGCTTGGCGAACGCCTCGTCGAAGTAATCCTCCGGCAAATCGAGGGCCAGCGCGTAGACCGGCACAAGGCTCAGCGCCAGCGCCTCGAGCGCGCCGGCGTAGGCAAGGCACGTCTCGCGAAAGCCCGGAAGGTCACGCGGCCATTTGTTCAGACAGCGATACGGCCTGCCGGCAACGACGTCCGGGTCGTCAGGCGCGAGTTCCCGCCCCAGAAAGAACGCCTCGTTGACGTTCGGCTTGTTGTTGGCGTTGAGCGCGGAATGGCGCGTGGTGCCGCCGCGCATCGGCAGATAGCCGATGTTGTACTCGTTGAGCCGGACCTCGAGCTTGCGCTCGAGCGGCAGATCGTGGAACCGCTTCGCTTCCGCGTACGCCGCATCGATCAGCGCCTGCGGGATGCCGTGATTGGTGATGAAGTAGAAGCCGACGTTCTCGAAGACATGCCGGATGTCGGCCGCGAGCCGCGCCTTGGCGCCCGGCGCACCCGCCCGGAAGGGGCCGAGATCGAGCACCGGAATCTCTTCGACCGCATCGGGCCGGATCGGAGGAAGGGACGGAGCCGGCGAGGTCATGGACGCCTCCTTTGCGACCGCACCTGCCAACTCCCGCACCGGGCATGCCGCCTGTCAAGCCGCCCTGCGATCTGCCCCGCCGCCACCCCGAGGCGGCAGGTGCTCGACAGCGGGCCACGAAACCGGGCACAGTCGCCCGCAACCGGAACTTGTGAAAAGGACCTCTCCATGCCCGCCGCCATTGCGCCGCCCACCCAGCAGATTCCCGGCGTCTATCACCGCAAGGTCGGCGACATCGTGGTCAGCGCGATCAGCGACGGCTTCCTCGACGGCACCCTCGACGTGCTGCGCAACATCGACCCCGAGGAGGCGCGCAAGATCCTTACGGAGAACTTCCGCCCGGCCCGGCGCACGGCGGTCAACTGCTTCCTGATCTACTCCGCCGGCCGCCTCGCCCTCGTCGAGACCGGCTGCGGCAACTACATGGCGGCGACCGGCGGCCAGCTCCTGAAGAACCTCAAGGCGGCCGGCGTCGATCCGGCGGCGATCGACACCGTGATGCTCACCCACATGCACCCGGACCATTCGGCCGGCCTCACCGACATGTCGACCGGGCAGCGCAACTTCCCGAACGCCGAGCTCGTGATGCATGAGAACGAGCCCAGACACTGGTTCGATGATGCCGCCATGGCGCGCGGCACCGAGCGCGAGAAGAAGCTTTTCTTTCAGGCTGGTCGCGAGCAGGTCGAGCCCTACCGGTCGCGCGCCGGCCTTGGCCAAGGCGATCGACCACTG
>CAYWBX010000813.1:0-1691 GCA_964456015.1 uncultured Hyphomicrobiaceae bacterium
GTAAAGCGCGTTGTTCCAGATCGTCTGCTTCTCCTGATCGACGATCCAGCCGGACGTCTGCACCTTCGAAAACATGCCGGTCGGCCGCAATTGCGACAGCCGCTCGCGCTGGCCGGCATCTTCCGGCCCGACCTCCATGACCTGAATCTGTACCGGCATCTTGTTGAACGCCACGCGGCCGGTGTGTTTCAGGCATTGCTGGCCGACATCGGCGACAGCCTCGGGCGCGAGCCCGAAGGTCGTGCCGGGATAGGCCTCGCGATCGACGAGGCACAGCATGACAAGGCTGTAGCGGTCGCCAAAGGAGAGCAGGATATTGCAGTTCTCCGCAAGCGGTTCGGCTTCCAGAACATAGTCTGTCGAATATCCGTGCTTGGCGATCAACTGGCGCGCGAGATAGGTGCAGAAGGTGTCCGGCGCGCCCGGCAGAATCGGCGAGATGGGCTCGATGTCGATGGCAGCGTGAGTCACGAGTATATCCTTTTGGCGTCTTGAGTATCGCCTGAACCTGGAGGGCTGCGCAAACAGAACGGACTCAATCCAAGCTCAAACAATTGCGAGTGTCGGTGAAGCAGTAGCGGGGATTGAGCGCCCGTTCATTCGATCACCTCATCGGCGCGTGCCAGGAGGGAGGGCGAGATAGCGATGCCGAGCGATTTTGCGGTTCTTAGATTCAGAACAAACTCGAACCGGGTTGGCAATTCAAACGGAAGTTCGCGCGGCTTAGCCCCTTTCAGAATGCGATCGACGTAAACCGCCACACGTCGCCAAAGTTCGCGGTGGTCCGCAAAATAGGACAAAAGCCCTCCAGCCTCGACATCCCGTTTCTGCATGAGCATCGAGGGCAATCCTCGTTCCGTCGCCAGCCGGCCGGTCTCGGCGCCAAGCGCAAAGCCTTGACCGGCGAGCCGCACAACGGCGTCCGCTCTCCAATCGACGGCCGACTGAATTCCCCGCGTCAAATCATCGAGCGTGCGCATGGGAAAGGTTCGATGCTCGATCCCGAGGATGGCCTTCGATCTGTCGACATCACGAACCTGCGGCTCGACGATCGGCTCGTCCGGGTGACCAAACAGCGCAAAGCGGCGAGCCGCGGGCACCGCTTCCTTGAGAAGGGCAATACGTTTGGAGGTAAGATCCGTTGCCATATTCGCGATTCCGGTCACGTTACCTTCGGGCCGCGCGAGGTTCTTGACGAAGCCGAGGAAGACGGGATCGGCAACGATCGCAGACACGATCGGAATCGTGGAGGTCGCCGCGATCGTGGCCCGCGTTCCGGGCGTGTTGACGGCTACGATGACATCGGGCGCATCCGCGACGATGTCCGCGGCGAGCTTGGGTAACCGGTCCAGTTGGTGCTCCGCCGAGGCAACGTCGATCTTCAGATTCACGGCTTCGCGGTATCCCAACTCGGCCAAGGCCTCTCGAAATGTTCGCGGTTGCCATTGTGGTTGTGCGGGCGTGAGAACGGCGACCCGCTGCATTTGCCGCGCATTGGCATGGAATGCCCAGCCGGCCAGCGCACCGGTCCCAACGCGCAAGAATTGTCGTCGCTGCACGCCCGTCCCCAATCCTGAAAAGGCCGATTGCGGCTGGTCGACGAAAAAGCCGCCGTCTACTCCGCCGCTTTCTGCCCGTAGCCCAGCCGCTTGTTGAGTTTGCCGATAAGGTCCTCGGCGGCTTCCGCAATC
>CAYWBX010000814.1:0-1690 GCA_964456015.1 uncultured Hyphomicrobiaceae bacterium
AGGATATCGATGCCCTTCACCGGCCGGAATTCGCCGATGAAGACGAGGTCGGTGGCGTCGGGTGCGAGCGGCACCGGGGCAAACTCGCTCTGCGACACGCCGTTGTGGATGACGCGCACGATGCCGTTCGGCCGGCCGAGCTTTTCGCGGAACACGGTGCCGCTATAGGCGCTCTCGAACAGGTACAGGGCGGGGCGCGCAAGCAGGATGCGCTCGAGCGTCAGGTACATCAGGCCCGACCAGTTGTCGTGGCTGAGCAAGAGGCTTCCGCCATGCGGGGTGTAGGCGCGCACCACGCGGCGGCCGGGGACTGCAAGCCGCGCATAGGCGCCGCCCTTGGCGCCATGACCGTGGATCACTTCCGCGCCGGTCTCCCGGATGCGCCGCGTGACGTGGAAGACCGCGGGCGCGTCGAGCGGACTGAGCTGGCGGCGCATCGGAATGCGCGTCAGCCCGAGTGCGAGCTGCGGGGCAAGCTCGGCGAAAATCTCGTCGGAGCGGGCGTTGCCGGTCGTGGAATCGGCGATGATGCCGACGCTGTGCCCGCGCGCGATCTGTCCGCGCACAAGGTCGACGACATGGCGGAACAATCCGCCGATCGGCGCTCGGAAAACGTGGATGATGCTCAGCGGCATTGCGGGTTTCGTGCGCAACATGGGCGGCTCCATCTCTGCGCCCCGAAGCCGGCTTCGGAAAGGATGCAAGCCGTAGTGTTGCAGGATTATGCCGTTTGGCTTGATGAGTGGTTAACGGGACGGTCGTGGCCGGTTCGGCAGATGGGCGTGATATTGCGCGAGTGCCCGAGGCGCGAACGGGCGGGATCGCGGCAGCGTCGCCGCGAAACCTCGAATCTTCCGTATTTACTCGGTTTGCGCTAGAAGCGACTGTGATCAGGATCAGAGCATGAGCAAACCGGTCATCTTCACGATCTCGGCGGTTTGGGACGCTGAAGCTGCTCTGTGGAGCGGCCATTGCGACGATATCCCGGCCGCTGCAGACGCGCCCACGCTCGACGCGTTGCTTACGAAGATATCCGCAATGGCGCTTGATCTTTTGCCGGACAACCATCCCGGCGTCGATCCGTCTTCGCTTTATCTCCAGATCACTGCCCTGCGCGAGGCGGCGCCGGCCGCCGCCTGATGGCGCCGCAATTGATCGCGCGCTTCGAGAACTCCTGCGTGCAGCAGGATGCGTGCTCGTGCGCCAAGGCAAGGGCAGTCACGAGATTTGGCACAGTCCGATCACAAAGCGGAATTTTTCCTGTACCGGTCGGAATCGGCAGCAGGCATACGGCGAACGCCATTTTGAGGCAGGCCGGGCTGCCAAAGGCGTTCTGAGTAAGCTCACACCCCCTTCGCCATATCACGCAACTTGAATTTCTGGATCTTCCCGGTGCTGGTCTTCGGCAATTCCGAAAACACAATGTGGCGCGGCACCTTGTAGCCTGCGAGATTTGAGCGGCACCAGGCAATCAGGTCGTCGGCGCTGGCGTTCGCGCCGGGTTTCAGCTCGATGAAGGCGCAGGGCGTCTCGCCCCATTTCTCGTCCGGCTTCGCCACCACGGCCGCCGCCTGCACGGACGGATGCTTGTAGAGCGCGTCCTCCACCTCGATCGAGGAGATATTCTCGCCGCCGGAGATGATGATGTCCTTGGAGCGGTCCTTGAGCTGGATATAGCCGTCGGGATGCA
>CAYWBX010000815.1:0-1683 GCA_964456015.1 uncultured Hyphomicrobiaceae bacterium
CAGCGACGAGCTCGACCAGGAGCCCCAGTCCGACGAGAAGGCCAATCGGCATGTTCTTGACGGCGCCGGCCCGCAGTTCCGCGAAGTCGACATCGAGCATCATGACGACGAAAAGGAACAGCACGGCAACCGCACCGACGTACACGATCACGAGCGTCATGGCGATGAACTCGGCGCCGAGCAGGACGAACAGCCCCGCGGCGCTGAAGAACGTGAGAATGAGGAAAAGAACGGCATGCACCGGGTTGCGGGCGACAATAACGCACAGCGCCGCCAGCACCGTAATGCTCGCGAAGAGATAGAAGAATGCCGCTTCCAATACCATCCGATCCAACTCTTCTCAGTTCCAAGGCCGGACCGCGGGCTGGCGCCGCCCCTGCCCGACGAGCGCCGATGCGGCGATCAGAGGCAGAGACTGCCCGCCAGCATCAGCAGCCAGTCGGGGCCTGCGGTCCTCCGCCACCGCCCGCACCGGGCCGGCACCGGCGTTCGGGCCGGTCACCGATACGGCGCATCCAACCGTAGATTCTCCGCGATCTGCCGCTCCCACCTGTCGCCGTTCTCGAGCAACCGCTCCTTGTTGTAAAACAATTCCTCGCGTGTCTCGGTCGCGAACTCGAAATTCGGCCCCTCGACGATGGCGTCGACCGGGCAGGCCTCCTGACAGAAGCCGCAATAGATGCATTTCACCATGTCGATGTCGTAGCGCGTCGTGCGCCGCGTTCCGTCATTGCGCCTTGGGCCCGCCTCTATCGTGATTGCCTGGGCGGGGCAGATCGCTTCGCAGAGCTTGCAGGCGATGCAGCGTTCCTCGCCATTGGGATAGCGGCGCAGGGCGTGCTCGCCGCGAAACCGGGGCGACAGCGGTCCGCGCTCGAAGGGGTATTGCACGGTCAACTTCGGCCGGAAAAAATACTTCATCGCCAGCCACGTCGCTGAGACGAACTCGGCGAGAAAGATCGACTTGACGGCCTGAGCGACACGGGTCATCGGCTCGATGTCCTCATCCTGGGGCGAGCTTGGCAAAGTGCAGCACGGCGGCGACCGCAACGACCATTGCGAGGGAGAGAGGCAGGAACACTTTCCAGCCCAGCCGCATGAGCTGGTCGTAGCGATAGCGCGGCACGATCGCCTTGACCATCGCGAATATGAAGAACACGAAGCAGAGCTTGAGCAAAAACCAGACGACGCCCGGGATCCAGGTGAACGGTGCCACCTCGAAGGGAGGCAGCCAGCCTCCGAGGAAGAGCACCGTCGTCAATGCGCACATGGTGCAGATGGCGACGTACTCGCCGAGCATGAACAGCAGGTAGGGCGTCGACGAGTATTCCACCATGAAGCCCGCGACCAGCTCCGATTCCGCCTCCGGCAGATCGAACGGCGGCCGGTTGGTCTCGGCGAGAGCCGAGACGAAGAACATGATGAACATCGGGAACAGCACCAGCCAGTGCCAGTCGAGGAGCGAGGCCGGCAGCCCGAAGCGCGTGCCGAGGCCGGTCTGCTGCGCCCGGACGATCTCGGTCATGTTGAGCGAGCCGACGAGCAGCAGCACGGTGATGATGATGAAGCCGATCGAGACCTCGTAGGACACCATCTGCGCGGCCGACCTCAGCGATCCCATGAACGGATACTTCGAGTTCGAGGCCCAGCCGCCCATGATGATGCCGTAGACGCCGAGCGAGG
>CAYWBX010000816.1:0-331 GCA_964456015.1 uncultured Hyphomicrobiaceae bacterium
CATGGTCGCCGGATCTTTCGCTAGCGCCATCGCCGCGACGAGCCCGGAGGAGCGCCGGCTCGGCGTCACGGTGATCGATATGGGCGGCGGGGTAACCACCATGGCCATGTTCGTCGATGGCCACTTCATCCACACCGACGCGGTCGCCATCGGCGGCAGCCACATCACCTACGACATCGCTCGCGCGCTCTCGACGCCGATCGCGGAGGCCGAGCGCATCAAGACACTCTACGGCAGCGTTTTCGGCGCGGCGTCCGACGAGCAGGAGACAATCTCCTATCCGATCGCGGGTGAGGAGGAGGCCTGCGGTGTCATCTCCAAGGCGGCCGTA
>CAYWBX010000816.1:341-1681 GCA_964456015.1 uncultured Hyphomicrobiaceae bacterium
GGTGTATGGCCGCGCCGAGCAGCAGGTCGCCCTGATGCGCGACCGGTTCGCCGCCAGTCCGTTCGCCCGCCTCGCCGACGTCCGCATCGTCCTGACGGGTGGCGCCGGCCAGCTGAGTGGGCTGTGCGATCTCCTCGCCAACGCGATGGGCCGCCCCGTGCGCATCGGCCGTCCCTATCCGCTACCCGGTCTGCCCGCAACCGTGTCCAACCCGGGTTTTTCCAATGTCGTCGGGCTCGCCCATTCGCTATTGGAGCCGAATGCCGGGGTGCGGTCGCTCGAGGAGCGGGACGTGCTCACCGGCACGAGTGGCTATCTGGAGCGTGTCGGCCAGTGGGTGCGCGAGAGCTTTTGACGGCACGTGCACCGACGAATTGCGACCGCATCAAGGCTGCGCACGCGCGATCGGGCCTGGACTCTGATATATGAGGTCGATGCGAATCGTTTCGATTCGCGGCAGCGGCGCCCGATGGGCGCCGGGTTGTGCCTGCACGTCATGCAGGGATCTCGTAGCGTAGGGGGAGATCGGCGCCGCGTCAGGCTGCGCCGCGCGGCGCCTGTCGTCGCCATTGCCCCTCCGAGTTCGCCCGAATGAGAACGCGGTGACGGGACACGAGGCGTCCATGAGCATCAAGCTGCAGCTGCCAAAGCTGACCGAGCTCAAACCGAGGATCACGGTGATGGGCGTCGGCGGCGCCGGCGGCAATGCCGTCAACAACATGATCGCGTCCAATCTCGACGGCGTCGAGTTCGTGGTCGCCAACACGGATGCCCAGGCGCTCTCCATGTCGAGCGCAGAGCATCGCATACAACTCGGCATCAATCTGACCGAGGGGCTCGGCGCCGGCTCCAAGCCCGAGATCGGCGAGGCCGCGGCCGAGGAGGCGCTCGACGAGATCCGCCATCAGCTGACCGGCTCGCACATGTGTTTCATCGCCGCCGGCATGGGTGGCGGCACCGGAACCGGCGCGGCCAGCGTTATCGCCCGCGTCGCCCAGGAGCTCGGCGTCCTCACCGTCGGCGTGGTGACGAAGCCGTTCCAATTCGAGGGTAGCCGCCGTATGCGCCTCGCAGAGGCCGGCATCGAGGAGCTGCGCAAGTATGTCGACACGTTGATCGTAATCCCGAACCAGAACCTCTTTCGCATCGCCAGCGACAAGACGACGTTTGCCGAGGCTTTCCAGCTCGCCGATCGCGTGTTGCACTCGGGTGTGGCCTGCATCGTTGATCTCATCGTCCGTGAAGGCCTCATCAACCTCGACTTCGCCGACGTCCGCACAGTGATGGCGGGCATGGGCACGGCCATGATGGGCACCGGCGAGGCCGTGGGAGAGCGGCGC
>CAYWBX010000817.1:0-1669 GCA_964456015.1 uncultured Hyphomicrobiaceae bacterium
TGGTGGATGCTACCACAACCCGTTGTGCAAGCGTTCGAGTTCTCGGATAGCCTCTAAGAAGGGCATCTCGCCCGGCGACAGCCCATCATGTCGCCGGCATGCTCCACGGCCGCCCTCTCTTGGCGGTGGCCGAGTCCACAGCCGCTGCCATCGCTCACGCTCGCCGGACGCAAAACCGGGTAGCGGCCGTGCGGGAAAAATTGGGGGGGCGTCCGTTCCTCGACCAGGTCGCCGACTGTCGTTCCGCTCGGTCGTCGGCCCCCAGAGAATCAAGCTGCAAATGCGCGCAGGACATGCGCGCGGTTCAGGTCATGAACGAAACAGCCATTAAGAACGCAGGACAGCGACCCGAGACGAGCCGCCGGTCAACCACCGCACAGCCGACAACGCGCGAAGCGCGAGAGAAGCCAGGATCAGGATCGTAACGAACCGACCAGCCGTCGAGCCTTTCGTCGTGGAGCGAAGCTGGCACACAGCCGGCCTGTGCGATCCGCTGCGGGCGAGACTGCCGAGCCATCGCGGTCATTGCCAACTTCCGTGCGTGCGTCTGGATCGCCCAACGACTCGGCGTATTGTGCGAAGTCGCGGCGACTTGTCAACAAGGTCGCCGGCGCTTTTTTCTGCCGGCCCCGGGCAATCTGCGATGTTCGCCGCGCATAATCCGACGAAGCGTGACGGCTGCTGCGACCGCTACGTTTGAGAGGCCACTGGCGGGCGGATCCCGCGCATCGCCGCGCGCTCCGCCGCACGGTAGATTACAAAAACCGCTGCTGCACGCGCGCCGGCGCGTGACGGCACCTGCGCCGCAGTCCCTTCTCCGCCAGAACCGCATCGTGCTTCCGCCTGATCTCTCTGCCGAGGAACTGCGCCACGCCCGGCAGGCTGCGCACCGCGTCGCCGCGGAGTTGCCCGAGTCGGCTGAGGCGCGGCTCGCCGCGCTTGAAGCGCTGCTCGGCGTCCCGCTGTGCCGCAAGCTCGGCCTGTTTCGCGTCCCGCCCGGCTTCAAGCTCTCGGTGGTGATGCCCGTGTACAACGAAATCGCCACGCTGGCGACGGTGATCGAGCGCGTCCGGGCGACGCAGTTGCCGATCGAGCTCGTCATCGTCGATGACGGCAGCCGCGATGGCTCGCGCGAGCTGCTCGAGTCGCTCGCGCGGCGCAGCGATGCGGCGGACCTGAAGCTGATCTTTCACGAGCGCAACCAGGGCAAAGGCGGCGCCGTCAAAAGCGGCCTATTGGCCTGCACGGGCGACGCCGTGATCATTCAAGACGCCGACCTTGAGTACGACCCGCAAGACTATCGCGCGCTCTTGCAGCCGATCGTCGAAGGCCAGGCCGATGTCGTCTATGGGAGCCGCTTCAGCCACATTGACGGGCCCGTCCACCACTATTGGCATCGCTGGGGCAATCAGTGCATCACGCGGCTGACGAACTGGAAATCGGGCCGGGCGCTGACCGACGTCGAGACGTGCTACAAGATGATCCGCCGCGAGCTTGTCGCGCAGATCGCTTCAGGGCTCGTCGAGCGCGGCTTTGGCATCGAGCTGGAACTGACGTTCAAGCTCGCCCGCCTGCCGGGCGTGCGGTTTTACGAGCGGCCGATCAGCTATGTGGGCCGCTCGTGGGCCGAGGGCAAGAAGATCGGCGTGAAAGACGGCCTCTGGGCCCT
>CAYWBX010000818.1:0-1652 GCA_964456015.1 uncultured Hyphomicrobiaceae bacterium
CGGCAGCGGCGCCGATCATGGATAGCTACGGCGCCATCCCGCTCTACGTCTTCTCCGGCACGGGCCTCGCCGCCGTCGGGCTCTGGTATGGCGCCAGGCTACGCCACAGGCGTCATAGCTGACGACTTCCGCTCCCGATCGCGAAATACCTGTCATAAATCCATCGTTTAAGCGGACATTATCGGTTGCCATGGCATTGAATTGGCACGCGAGTATTATGGCGTCGTCGGAGAGCGCCTGAGGGCGCCTTCAGCGAACGTTGAACCTTTGCCGGACAGGCCGCGACAAACGCCTGCTCTGGCTCGCGCGAGGGAGGAATGCCGTCATGAGCTCCAGTACTATTCTGTGGATTGTCCTTGGTCTGATTGTACTCGTCGTCTTGTGGATAATCATGGCCTACAATGGCCTCGTGTCAATGCGCCGCCGCGCCGACCAGGCCTACGCCGATATCGACGTGCAACTGAAGCAGCGCCACGACCTCATTCCCAATCTCGTCGAGACCGTCAAGGGCTACGCCAAGCATGAGAGCGGCACGCTCGAAGCTGTCATCAAGGCGAGGAATGCCGCCATCAACGCGCAGGGTCCGCAGGCGCAGATGACCGCCGAGCAGGCCCTCGGCGCCTCGCTGACCAAGCTGTTCGGCCTGGCCGAGGCTTATCCGGATCTGAAAGCGTCGGCCAACTTCGTCGAGCTGCAGAAGGAGCTCGGCGACGTCGAGAACAAGATCGCCGCCGCGCGCCGCTTCCTCAACAACTCGGTCGCCGAGTATAATGCCGCGACCGAGCAGTTCCCGGCCGTGCTCATCGCCGGCATGTTCGGCTTCAAGCCAAAGACCATGTTCGACCTCGGCGACAGCCGGCAGACGGTCGAGACGGCACCGAACGTGAAGTTCTAGGGCTCTGGATTCACCGGAGGCGTTCTTCGCCTCCGGCCGCACCGCGCAAGGAGCGAGGAACCGCCATGCTGCCGGCTTTCGGTCTCTACAGCCACATCCGCAGCAACAACATCAAATCGGTGTTGCTGCTGATCGGCTTCGGCTTCCTCATCGTCGCGCTGTGGTATGCCGGCTGTCTCTACTGGATTGCCGACATGTCGCGCGGAAAGACGCTCGGCATGAACATCAGCCGGGCCGTGGACGTGGCGCTCAACACCTGGTTCGTGACGAGCGCCATCGTCACCGGCTGGTTCGCCATCGCCTTCGCCTTCAACAGCGCCATGATCCGCGCCGGCACCGGGGCCAAACCCGTCACGCGCCTGGAAGAGCCGCGCCTCTACAATATCGTCGAGAACCTGACCATCACGGCGGGCTTGCCGCTGCCGAAGATTGAGATCATGGAGACCGACGCGCTCAACGCCTACGCGGCCGGATTGTCGGAGAAGAGCGCGACCGTCGCCGTCACGCGCGGGCTGATGAATACGCTTGACGACCGCGAGCTCGCCGCCGTCATCGCCCACGAGCTGACCCACGTGAAGAACCGCGACGTGCGCCTGATGGTCGTCGCCACCATCTTCGCCGGCATGATCACGCTGATCGGCGAGATGGTCATCCGCACGGCATTCTCCGGCGGCTCGCGCAGCGGCAGCCGTTCGAGCAAGGACGGCAAGCTCGTCATCATCGCCATCGCCATCGCCGCCTGCACGTACATCTTCGC
>CAYWBX010000819.1:0-1647 GCA_964456015.1 uncultured Hyphomicrobiaceae bacterium
CGATCGAGCTGATGAGCGGCCAGGGGCGCGACAGGCGACCTGAGGAATGGAGAATGAGGCCTGCGAGCCAGAGGTTGATGACAACCGAAACGACCCAATTGGCGGCCCAAATGGCAGGAATCATCGGCGCGTAGAGCCTGGCCAAGAGATCGATATCGGCCGCGCTCGGTGCCTTGCCCTGGCCGCGGCTCATCTCGAGCATCTGCTGCAGCATACTTTTGATCACGGCGCGCTGGTCGTCCGGACTCGGACTGACGAGCAGGAGCGCGCCGACACCTAGCGTGCCGATGCAGCCCGTCGCAAGCACGATCAGCCGTCCGAGCGGATACCACTCCGTTTGCGCCGCAGGGTGCCCAGAGGAGATGCCGGGCGGCGTCGTCACGTCGCGCGACAGGAGCGCCAGGCGGCAGATGACGGGCAACAGGATGCCGAACAACAGAATGTAGACCAGCGCCGCCGACGACCCGGCGAGCGCAGCGATGGAACCAGCGGCGACTAGAGAGGCAACCGTGGCCGCCAGATAGCCCCAGCCGAGCCCCGCGAGCAGAATCGGTAGCGGCGTCAGCACCGAGAGGAATATCGCTACCAACAGCGAGCCCCCCGCCCCCGCAAGGAAACAGAGCGTCGCCGCCACGCCGGCGCCTATACCAATGAGGAGACCGCTTCTCACGACAGCTGGCTGTCCCGCTGTTGAGCGGTTAGAGGTGGGACGGCCCACCCCAACCCGTTTCACCTGGAACCGGCGGCGCCGGTCCCGCTCGAGCTTGGCCCTACTTGATTACGTAAGGCAAGAGGCCCAGAAAGCGGGCGCGCTTGATGGCCTGGGCGAGCTCCCGTTGTTTCTTCGTCGATACGGCCGTAATCCGGCTCGGCACAATCTTGCCGCGCTCGGAGACGAAACGGCCGAGCAGGCGGGCGTCCTTGTAATCGATCTTCGGCGCCTTGTCGCCGGAGAATGGGCAGCTCTTGCGCCGGCGCATGAAGGGACGACGCGCACCCGAGGAGGATGTACCGGTATCGCTCACGACTGGCCTCCTTCGTTCGTCTCACGGGCTGGAAACCGCGGACGGTTGTCGTCCCGCGGCGGGCGGTCGTCGCCGAAGCGGCGCGGTGGACGCGGGCCGCGGTCGTCGCGGTCGCCACGAGGCGGACGCGGGCCGCGGTCCCCGAACGGGCGATCGCCACGACGGGCGCCCATAGGTCCGCGCTCCTCGCGGTCGGCCTTGCGCATGAGGGCCGAGGGCTCCGTCTCGTGCGCGTCGACCCTGATGGTCATGAAGCGGATGATGTCGCTGGAGAGCCGCATACGCCGCTCCATCTCTGTCACTGCCGCCGGCGGGGCGTCGATGTTGAGAAGGGCGAAATGCGCCTTGCGGTTCTTCTTGATCTTGAATGCGAGGTTCTTCAGGCCGGCGTTTTCGCTCTTGACGACCTGGCCCTTGCCCTCCTCCAGCACCCCCTTGAACTCTGCGATCAGGGCGTCGACTTGAGCCGGGCTGATATCCTGGCGCGCCAGGAAGACATGCTCATATAACGGCATCGAATCCTGCCTTTCCTTGTCTAACCGATCCGATTGCCCGGCGCCGAGCCTCTTCAGAACCCTCGATCGCCGGTTGCCGGCGCGGAAAGGCCCACGAAAAAGATCCG
>CAYWBX010000820.1:0-1644 GCA_964456015.1 uncultured Hyphomicrobiaceae bacterium
ACGCCAATCCAGAGATGCGGGCGCAGAGCAGGATGCGCGGCTCGGGCCCCTTGGAGAAGAAGGCCCCGCGCACCACACGGGGCTTGGAACGAGGCTCCGCAACTATTTCCTGACTGGTCTGGTGGTGGTGGGGCCCATCACCATCACGCTCTACATCGCCTGGTACATCATTCACTCGTTCGACGTCTGGGTGAAGCCCTATATTCCGAAGATCTACAACCCCGACAACTATCTGCCGTTCGCGCTGCCGGGGGCCGGGCTGCTGTTCGTCATCATCATGCTGGTGTTGATCGGCGCGCTCGCTGCCAACCTGATCGGCCGCTGGCTCATCAGCGCAGGCGAGATGATGCTCGACCGGATGCCGATCGTGCGCGGCGTCTACAAGGCGTTGAAGCAGATCTTCGAGACCGTGGTGCCGACGGCCGGCGCAGAGAACCCGTTCCAGAAGGTCGCGCTGATGGAGTTCCCGTCGCCGGGCATCTATGCGCTTGTGTTCGTCACCGGCACGGCCGCAGCCGAGATCGCGCGGGTGGCGCCCGGCGACGATCTCATTGCCGTTTTCATGCCAACGCACCTGATGCCGCCCTCCGGCTTCACGGTCTTTGTTCCCAGGTCGAAAGTGACGCTGCTCGACATGACGGCCGAGGATGCGGCAAAAATCATCCTGTCCGCCGGCATGGTCACCCCGGAAAGCCAGGCCCGACTGAAGCAGCTCGGCGACGCCGCCAAACGATTCAAGGGCCGCACGGAGCCGGCCGCAGCGGGCGGCTGAGCGGAGGAGGCGTACCGGTCGCGGGCCGGACGCCGGCGAGATCCTGAGCGCGCATGGCGGACCTTCGGGCGAAGTCCGACGGACGCGCAACTCGCTCACTCTCGTCCCTCTGCCGTCGCTTTCTTGGCTGCCTGGATTGCGGTCCAGATGCGCGCAGGCGTCGCCGGCATCTCGATGTGACGAACGCCAAGGTCCTTGAGCGCATCACAGACGGCGTTGATCGTGGCGACGAGCGAGCCGACGGTCCCCGCCTCGCCGACGCCCTTGGCGCCGAGAGGATTTACCGCCGTCGGGACCGATCGCGTCTGGAGCCTCACGGATGGAATCTCGTCCGCGCGCGGCATCTGATAGTCCATGAACGAGCCGGTCATGAGCTGCCCGGTGTCAGGATCATAGGCGATGACCTCGCCCATCGCCTGGCCGATGCCCATGGCGACGCCCCCTGGATCTGGCCTTCCGCCAGCGTGCCGTTGATGACTGTTCCGATGTCTTCGACGATCGTGTAGTTGACGAACTCGACGACCCCGGTCTCCGGGTCGATCTCGACTTCCACCATGTGGCAGCCATTGGGGAACGTCACGCCTGAAGGCGCGTAGTCCGCGCTTTCGGCCAATCCGGCTGGAGATTTGTGCTCGGCAAGGCGCGCTACGTCCGCAAGGCTCACCGCACGGTTCGTACCCTTGAGCGGAAACCGGCCATCGCGGAATTCGATGTCGTCGGCCCGCGCCTCAAGAAGTTCCGCCGCGAGCTTCTTGCCCGACGCAATCACCTTCTCGACGGCGAGCTTGGTCGCCGGCCCGCCGACGGCGATGGAGCTCGAGCCGCCGTTGCCGCGCCCTGTCGGCAGGTCGTCGGTGTCGCCGAACTCATAG
>CAYWBX010000821.1:0-1624 GCA_964456015.1 uncultured Hyphomicrobiaceae bacterium
AGTTGGAGAAGGTGGGGTCCTTCACCCACCAGGGGTTGGCCGCGGTCGCGATCTCCTGGCTCGTCTTCAAGGACGTGATGAACATGTAGAGTGGCGGCGTCAGGAAGAAGATCGCGAACACCACGAGAAAGAAGTAGGACCAACGCAGCGCCCACTTGCGATCGCGCGACATGCTGCCGTATTTCGCGGGCGAGCGGGTCGCGCCGGCCTTGTCGACCTTCGCCGCAATCACTTCGGTCATGCCTCGTTACCCCGCCGGTTGATGTCTCGCAGGATGAAGATCGCCGCGATGGTGAGAATCGGCACCATGAAAAGCGAGATCGAGGCACCGAGGGGAATGTCGCCCCCCTCAATGCCGATGCGGAAGGCCCAGGTGGCGAAAACGTGCGTCTGGTCGAGGGGGTCGCCGCGTGTGAGCACGCGAACGATGTCGAAGTTGGCGAAAGTGACAATGGTCGAGAACAGCGCCGTGATGGCGATGATGTTGCGCATCATCGGTAAGGTCACATACCAGATCACTTGCCACCAGGTGGCGCCGTCAATCCGAGCCGCCTCGTAGAGCTGGTCGGGAACGCTTTTCAGCGCGGCGAGGTACATGATCATGAAGAACGGCGCGCCGATCCAAATGTTGACCAGAATGACGCAGAATCGGGCCCAGTAGGGATTGCCCGTCCAGGGCACCGGGCCGATGCCGAACTGTGCAAGAATCCAATTGAATGCGGAGTGGGAGGGATCAAACAGCCAAAGCCAGGCGAGCGTCGACATCGCCGGTGGTATCACCCAGGGAATGAGCAGCATGCCGCGCCACTTGCGCTGCCGTTTATTCGGCACGTTGTGCACGAAATGCGCGACGATGAAGCCGATCACGGCTTTGAAGAAGACAGCAGTCAGGGCGAAGATGCAGCTCTGCCAGACCACCATCCAGAACGTTTCGCGATTGAACAGGAACGTGAAGTTCGACAGTCCGACGAAGCGTTCCATCGACTTGTTCAGAGTGGCGAGATACAGCGAATACACGGCCGGATAGATGACCAGCAGTGCAATCAACAGTATCAGTGGCAGCGTGAGAAAGAATGCGATCGAGGATTTGCGCTGCAACCTCTTGCGCAGCACGCCCGCTTGTGGGCGTGCGGCTGTCCGCGCTTCGGTGGTGCCATCTGAGAGGTAAGCCATCGGCCCGATGCACCCTTTCGTTAGGCGACGATTTCGTCTTTGACGCTGCTGTTCAAGCTCGCGAGCTCGGTCCCGAGGTTATGGTCCAGCTGAACCTGGGGTGCCGGCAGCTCCCGGCCGTCGCCGCTAAGGCGACGACGGTTGGGATTGCCCGTGTTGAGCTGCTCATGCCCCACAGATACCGATAGGCGCTCGTGACAAACCGGTCAGCATTGGCGGGACGGGACACTTTGCGATGCTTGCGGATCCCGCTCGATACATGCTGCCTTAGTGGTGAGCTGACTTCTCGATCTGAATCAGACCAGCGCATTGCAATCCATAATGTCGTTTAGGTCGCGAAGCTCGAATGGCGCCGACCGAATAATGATTCGAGCTTCGCGATCACGACACCAGTGCCCTCAGCATTACCGAAGCTCGTTCGCGATGGTTTGGCGCCGGCATGCGAACTTCG
>CAYWBX010000822.1:0-1622 GCA_964456015.1 uncultured Hyphomicrobiaceae bacterium
CGGGTTGGCGTCGATCTTCGGGCGGAGGGTCATCAGCTGGTGATCGGGCTTGCGGGAGCGCCCGAAGGCAGCGACGTGCGCGAGGCCAACGTCTGGCTCGCTGTGGTACAGCGTGAGGCCGAGGTGCCGATCAAATCGGGCGAGAACCGCGGTCGGACGCTCAGCTACGTCAATGTGGTTCGAGAGCTGACCTCGATCGGCATGTGGAGCGGGACCCCGCAAACGATTCGGATCGATCGCGAGTCGGTCGCACAGCAGGGGGCCGACAGGTTCGCGGTGCTCGTTCAGCACGGCAAGGGCGGACCGCTTCTTGGCGCCGCCATTACCGAGCCGTGACATCACTCGCATCAACGGGCGTATCGTCCGGCGCGGGCCGACCGGCATGACCGCTCATTCGGCGGCAAGAAGACTCATCGGACCCACCTCGCAGTCCGCGAAGGCGTGCGCCAACCTTTCCTCGGGAACCGGGCCGTAGAAGGTCGTGCGCTGGCGCGGCCGGCGGCGGCGCGAACGGATCAGCCGTTCGATGTCGATCGGGCTCATCTCCTGACCGAACGCGGCGCCCGCTGCCCGGGTGATCGACTCATTCATGAGTGTGCCGCCGAGGTCGTTGGCTCCGGCGGAAAGGCAGGCTGCGGCTCCTTCCGGGCCGAGCTTCACCCAAGACGCCTGGATGTTGGTGATCACCGGGTCAAGCACCAGCCGGGCGACGGCATGCATGAGGACGCTCTCCCGGAATGTCGGGCCCTTGCGCGCCTGACCGCGCAGATAGATCGGGCTTTCCATGTGCACGAAGGCGAGCGGCACGAACTCGGTGAAGCCTCCGGTCCGCTCCTGCTGTGCCCTCACGCGCAGAAGATGGCGGGCCCAGTGCCGATAATGGTCGACATGCCCGAACATGATGGTGGCCGTACTCTTGAGACCTACTGTGTGGGCCGCCTGCATGACTTCGAACCACTGGGCCGTGCTGATCTTGTCGGGGCACAGAACCTGGCGCACCTCGTCGTCGAGGATCTCGGCTGCCGTGCCCGGAAGGCTCGAGAGGCCGGCCGCCTTGAGGCGCGCAAGATACTCCTCGAGCGGCAGATTTTGGGTGGTCGCCCCGGTCCAGATCTCGAGCGGCGAGAAAGCGTGCACGTGAATATCGGGTGCGCCGATCTTCACCGCCTCGACGATGTTGAAATAGGTCTGCCCGGTGTACCTTGGCCCGATGCCACCTTGCAGACAGACCTCGGTGGCGCCCCGTTCCCATGCCTCGCGGGCACGCGCCGCTATCTCCTCGAGGTCAAGGTCATAGGGCTTGTCGCGATGGTGCGTGGACAAGCGGCCTTTCGAGAAGGCGCAGAACTTGCACCCGTATGTGCACATGTTGGTGTAGTTGATGTTGCGGTTGACGACGTAGGTCACGTCATCGCCCGAACGCCGCGCTCGCAGATCGTCGGCCGCCGCGCAGACAGCCGAGAAATCGTCCCCGCGCGCATCGAACAGCGTCACAATCTCCGCCTCGTTCGGCACGCGGCCGGCGGCGATCGCGGATAGCACGCGCGAGACCTCGCCGGTTCGGGCCGGCGTGCGCGCGGCAATCGCCAGGACGTCGCGGGAGGGCGGCATGATGGAGCTGT
>CAYWBX010000823.1:0-1621 GCA_964456015.1 uncultured Hyphomicrobiaceae bacterium
CATGCGCGAGATGGGGTATGTCGTGGCCCGCCGTCATGCCATGCGATTGCGCAGCCTCACCCTTCTGTTCGCATTCGCGCTGCCGATCGCCTTCATGCTGCTGATCTACGCCCTGCCGGTGGCTGCACCGGTCCTGGCTGTGCTTTCCGTTCTCTCCCACGCCGCCGGACTTCTGATCGAGCGCTGGCTGTTCTTCGCTGAAGCGCAGCATGTCGCAACCCTGTTCTATGGCGCAGACACGGCATAAAGGCCGAGCTCAGGCCCAGGTTCCGTCGTATTTCGCAGAGACGAACAGGCAGCGTAGCGCCCGGCACCATGACCGCGCGTCGGCACGCACAGAGGAGACCTCGATGCACCGCAGCCCGAATCGACCGATCGCATTCGCTGCAACCGCCGGCGGCTCGTCCGTCGACCTTGGACCCATGCCCGAGTGGAACCTCGACGACCTCTACACGGCGATGGACGCGCCCGAGCTCGCACGCGACCTCGCGCATGTCGAAGTCGAAGCAAGACGATTCAAGGCGACATATCAGGGCAAGCTCACTGCCATGGGCAGGGATGGGGCCGCTCTCGCCGCTGCAATCGTCGCCTACGAGAACCTGTCCGACGTCATGGGCCGTCTCGGCTCCTATGCCGGGCTGCTCTATTACGCCAACATGGCCGACCAGACTCGTGCGAAGTTCTTTGGCGACGTCCAGGAGAAACTCACGAACGCGTCGGCCGAGCTGCTTTTCTTCGAGCTCGAGCTGAACAAGATTGAGGACTCCGATCTCGCACTGGCGCTGGCGGCCCCACAATTGGCCAAGTACCGCCCATGGCTGGAGGACTTGCGCAAGGAGAAGCCCCACCAACTCGACGAGCAACTCGAGAAGCTGTTCCTAGAAAAGAGTCAGACTTCGCGCGCTGCCTTCGACCGCCTCTTCAACGAAACGATGACTGCGCTGCGCTTCGATGTGGCAGGGGAACCGGCTCCACTGCCTCTTGAGCCGACGCTGAACTTCATGATGCACCCCGATGGGAGCAAGCGGCGGGCCGCGGCCGAGGCCCTGGCCAAGGTGTTCAAGGACAATATCCGGCTCTTTACGCTGATCACCAACACCCTCGCCAAGGACAAGGAGATCTCGGATCGCTGGCGCGGGTTCAAGGACGTGGCCGACAGTCGCCATCTGGCCAACCGGGTCGAACGTGAGGTCGTCGAGGCGCTCGTTGCTGCCGTCCGTGACGCCTATCCGCGCACCGCCCATCGCTACTACAGGATGAAAGCGCGTTGGCTCGGCATGGATCGTCTCGCCCACTGGGACCGCAATGCGCCACTGCCCGAGAAGCCCGAGAGAACAATTCCATGGAAAGATGCGGAGGAAATCGTTCTGCGCGCGTACCGCGACTTTGCGCCGGAGATGTCGGAGATCGCGGGCCGCTTCTTCGAACGGCGCTGGATTGACGCACCCGTCAGAGAGGGCAAGGCGCCCGGCGCCTTCTCGCACCCAACCGTGCCTTCCGCACACCCCTACGTGCTCATGAACTATCAAGGCAAACCGCGGGATGTCATGACGCTTGCCCACGAGCTGGGCCACGGGGTTCACCAGGTCCTCGCCGCCGCCCAAGGGCCGCTGCTCTCATC
>CAYWBX010000824.1:0-1620 GCA_964456015.1 uncultured Hyphomicrobiaceae bacterium
TATTCGGCGGTCGGCGGCGTGCCGCTGCCCGACCTCGTCAAGATGCGCTGGCTCACCCAGGAGCGTCTCGACCAGATCGTCGACCGAACGCGAAAGGGCGGCGGCGAGATCGTGGGTCTGCTCAAGACCGGGTCGGCCTACTACGCGCCGGCCTCCTCGGCGATTCAGATGGCGGAGAGCTACCTTAAGGACAAACGGCGGGTGCTGCCGTGCGCCGCCTACCTCAACGGCGAATATGGCGTAAAGGGCCTCTATGTCGGCGTTCCCGTGGTGATCGGCGCCAACGGCGTCGAGCGGATCGTCGAAATCGATCTGAACTCCGCCGAGCGGCAGATGTTCATGAGGTCGGTTGAGAGCGTGAAGGGCCTCATCGACGCCTGCAACAAGATCGCGCCGCAGCTCGGCGCCTGACCCCAGCGTCGATCTGCGAGGCCGAGTGCCCGGACGGCCAGGTCGCCGGCAGCGGGCATGCGGAGCGCAGCGCCAGCGACGTTCCGCCGGGAAATGGGCGCCGTCGCTCGGCCGGGCAACCGCCGGACGGGGCCGCTGGCGCGACGTCATCCTTTGGATTGTCCACTAAAGAGGGCTGGCCGTCAGGCGGCTGGCCCTGGTACTTATGGCGCCGCACAAGATCGGCGTCATGGGAGCTCTCATGAACATCCACGAGCATCAGGCCAAGGACCTCTATCGCCAGTACGGCGTGCCGACCGCGAGCGGGTTTGTAGCGTTTACGGTCGAGGAGGCGATCGCGGCGGCCCAGAAGCTCCCGGGACCGGTCTGGGTCGTCAAGTCGCAGATTCACGCCGGTGGACGGGGCAAGGGCCGGTTCAAGGAGGCCGATGCCGGTTCAGGCGGCGGGGTGCGTCTCGCGCGCTCGATCGACGAGGTGAAGGCCCACGCCCAGCAGATGCTCGGCAGAACGCTGGTGACGGCGCAGACGGGGCCGGCAGGCCGCAAGGTGCAGCGGCTCTACATCGAGGAAGGCTCTGAAATCGCGCGCGAGCTCTATCTCTCCGCCCTCGTCGACCGCGCCACGAGCCGCATCGCCTTCATCGCCTCGACCGAAGGCGGCATGGACATCGAGAAGGTCGCCCACGATACGCCGGAGAAGATCTTCACGATGTCGATCGACCCGGCCTCGGGATGCTTTCCGTTCCACGGCCGCAAGATCGCCCTTGCGCTCGGGCTAAAAGGCGATCTCGTGGATCAGTGCGTCAGGCTGATTGCCAGCCTCTACCGGATGTTCGTCGAGAAGGACATGAGTCTTCTCGAGATCAATCCGCTGGTGGTGAGCAAGGCCGGCCGCCTCGTATGCCTCGACGGCAAGATGACCTTCGATGCGAACGCGCTGTTCCGTCACAAGGAGATCGTCGATCTGCGCGACCTCGCCGAAGAGGACCCATCCGAGATCGAGGCCTCCAAGCATGAGCTGGCCTACGTCAAGCTCGACGGCACCATCGGCTGTCTCGTCAACGGCGCCGGCCTTGCCATGGCGACGATGGACATCATCAAGCTTTACGGCCTGGAGCCGGCAAACTTTCTCGACGTCGGGGGCTCGGCCTCGAAGGAAAAGGTTCGCGAGGCTTTCAAGATCATTCTCAAAGACCCCAACGTGAAAGG
>CAYWBX010000825.1:0-1617 GCA_964456015.1 uncultured Hyphomicrobiaceae bacterium
AGATCGCCCAGGTCTTCGGACTCGCAACCGACGCTCACGCTTCCGCCGAGGAGGCGCACGCCCGGCTCGAGCGCACCGAGGTGGAGGTCTCCCCTGGGGAGTCTCCCGGTGAAAGCATGACCATCGCGGTCCTTCTCTTCATCCACCCAGGCAAGGAACCGGTCGAAGTAGCCCTTGCCGCCATTGGCGTCGATGCGCCGGGTTGTCTGATAGATGGCGTTCAGGCCGTCATGCGCGAGATAGCGCTGTGCGCACCCCGACTCGCGGCAGACTAGGCGCACCGCCTCAAGTTTGTAGAGCAGATCCTGGGCCTTCTCGTCGATGTGCAGCATCCGGTTGACGGTCTTGCCCGACGAAGCCTGACGCGCCGTCATCAGCGGCCGGTGGTCGGGCTGCAGAGCGAAGTCGTAGGCAACGCCGGTGGCCCGCACGCCCGGGGCCAGAAGGGGCTCATCGGCCACGCATTCGACGCGCCGGCCGTTGACGAACACGCGCGGGCGATAACGGCGCAGGCTGTCGCGGTAGTCGGCGGCGGACATGAGCATGGCCCAGCTCCGGTTGCTGTTGCTGAGATCGTCGGCTTGCGCATCACGCAAGCCGTGTCGGCAGTATCGTTCTACGCGGCAGGCGCACACATCGCCAGCCCCTGTGCGCCGCTCGAATCAAGCTCAGTGATTATGATCGAGGTGTGCTGACGGGGTCTCCCGACGCAGAGGCGTCGCGCCGGGAGAAGCTCGTAGCCGCTTGCGGGGCCTGACCTCAGAAGCCCATGAACGACACACCGACGAGGATTCGGTTTTCCTGCTTTATGAGAGCGCCGAGCTCGGCGGTTTTCTTGACGTAGGCCTGCCATTCCGGATCGGCCTGCATGGCGGCGCGCTTTTCGGTGCGCTCGGCGAGATCCTTGTAGGCCCAGATGTGGACGAATTGATTGACATCGCCCACCTCCGTGGTGGCCCAGAGGACCGGATTGCCGAGGTGGCGCGTCTGCGGGACCTTGCCGAACTTCTCGTAGAGCTCGACTTGCTGCCTGATGGTGCCCGGACGGCATGTATAGATGCGCTGATCGTAAATCATGAGTGTGTGGATCTCCTTCGCGGTTTCCGGCCATCGCCGCCCGATCGGTGCGATCGCGCAGCGAGGGTGAAAGGTCGGACAGACGCAAGGCGAAACGCAAGGGGGCCCGTGCCGCCCCCATTCAAGGCCCGCATGGTCTGCGCTCGCCCGCGCGAGCCCCGCCGCTGCCATTCAGCGACAAAGTTTCAACCTTCCTTAACGAATTGCTGGCTCTATCGAGAAAGCGCAGGACCACTCCCGAGGAGACGGGTTGTCATGACCACTCGAGCAACAGCGCCAACACTTCGCGGACGCATGCTGGCATTCGCGCTGGGTTTTGCCGCAAGCGCGATCGCCGTGCTGCCCTTCTCCGCCGCCCGAGCACACGACCTGATCGTGAAGTACGATCAGTCGCAGCTCCTGCGACTGCCGCGGCCGGTCGCCGAGATCATCATCGGCAACCCGACGATCATCGAGGTGACCGTGCAGGCCAGCAACCTGTTGGTGGTGACCGGCAAGACCTTCGGCATCACGAACGTGATCGCGCTCGACGCCGACCGC
>CAYWBX010000826.1:0-1613 GCA_964456015.1 uncultured Hyphomicrobiaceae bacterium
GCCAAGGCCGGCTTCAAGGCTGTCGAATACCTCAATCCTTTCGAGGCTCCGAAGGCCGAGATCGTGGCTCGGCTCAAGGGCAACGGTCTGACGCAGGCGCTCTTCAACATGGCGCACGGCGACTGGACCAAGGGCGAACGCGGGATGGCGGCGCTTCCCGGGCGCGAGGCCGAGTTCGAGAAAGCGGTTGCGGCCGCCCTCGACATCGCCGAGGCGACCGGGTGCAAGCGCCTCTTCGCCATGGCCGGCCTCAAGCACCACGGCGCCTCGCGAGCGGCTTACGTGAAGAACCTGAAGCGCGCCTGCGACATGGTGAAGGGTTCGGACATCGTCGTCATCATCGAGCCGATCAACAGCCGAGACATCCCCGGCTACTTCCTGAATCTTACTGGCGAGGCGCGCTCCATCATCCACGAGGTCGGCGGTCCGAACATCGGGCTCCAGTTCGACCTCTACCACCGCCAGATCATGGAAGGCGATGTTGCGACGGCGATCCGCGAGTTCGGGCCGCTCGCGCGCCATTATCAGATCGCAAACCCGCCCGACCGGGGCGAGCCGGACGATGGCGAAATGAACTATCGCTATCTCTTCAAACTCATCGATGAGAGCGGCTTCGACGGCTGGGTCGGCTGCGAGTACAAGCCGCGGAAATCGACGCTCGAGGGACTGGCGTGGACGAAGGCGCTCGGCGTCAGTCTGGCCTGAGCATCGCGACCGGCTCTTGGAGCAGGTCGCCACAGCGACTAACCTGCGCCAAACGGTGGACGAGCGCCTCGGGCAGCAACGCAATTGGTCGAGTCGTCATTCCCCGCAGCCATCGCTTGGCGCATTGAAGCGATCCGACAGGAAGGCAGGATCTCATGCAAATACTCATTCTCGGCGGTGCCGGCATGATCGGCAGGAAGCTCGCCGAGCGGCTTGCGCGTGACGGCGCACTCGCCGGCCAGTCAATCACGGGGCTGCACCTTTACGACGTCGTCGAGGCGACGGCACCCGCGGGGGCCAGGTTTCCGGTCACCGTCTCGACGGGGGATCTCCCGGCGCCGGGGGAAACCGACCGGCTCGTTGCCGGAAAGCCCGACGTGATCTTCCATCTGGCGGCCATCGTCTCGGGCGAGGCCGAGCAGGACTTCGACAAGGGCTATCGGATCAATCTCACGGGAACGATGAACCTGTTCGAGTCGATCCGGCGCGCCTGGGACGGCGCGGCACGAAAGCCGCGCGTCGTCTTCACGTCGTCGATCGCGGTGTTCGGCGCTCCCTTCCCCGAGAAGATCCCGGATGAGTTCTTCACCACGCCGCTCACGAGCTACGGCACGCAGAAGGCCATCGGCGAGCTCTTGCTCGCCGATCTGACGCGCAAGGGGATGATGGACGGCGTCGGCATCCGGCTGCCGACGATCTGCGTCCGGCCCGGCAAACCGAACAAGGCGGCGTCGGGCTTTTTCTCGAACATCATCCGGGAGCCGCTCGCAGGACAGGAGGCCATCCTTCCCGTTTCCGACGACGTCATGCACTGGCACGCGAGCCCGCGCGCGGCGGTCGGCTTCCTGCTGCACGCCGCGACCATTGACGGCGCAAAGCTCGGACCGCGCCGCAACCTCACGATGCCG
>CAYWBX010000827.1:0-1605 GCA_964456015.1 uncultured Hyphomicrobiaceae bacterium
ATCACAGCGCCGAGGATAATGTCGGACCATGCGCCGCTGCGAAAGCGATAGATCCGAAACGCCTCGCAGCCGGCAAACTTGCTGCCCTGGCGACCGAGCCGCTTCTGAACCGCCCGGGTCGAGAGCAACGGACTGTAGACGCGCGTGAAAATGCGCTCCCGCTCGAAGCTTGCAAACAGGTTGGCAAGCAGGTGCGCCTCCTGCTGCAGCTCCTCACCGTCCGAGGGAGCCGCGGCCGGACCAGCCTCGCCATGGCGCGACCTCGGCCGGCGAGGCGCGCCCAGCGGAACCGCCGCGTAGTAGTCGCCGTGGAAATCGAACACGACGTGGCGAAAGACCTCAAAGTTCTCGCGGATCTGCTGGTCGCGATGGATCTCGTTGAAGCGGGCGAGAATCTGGATCACGGGACCGCGCTCGGCCGCCCGCATTTTCGGGAGCAGCCCTTGCAGGCGATCGCCGCCCCTTCTGATCGAGACGAGGAGCAGGCAGAGGTCAACGAAGAGCGCGATGGCGAGCGGCACGTAGTCGCGCTTTGCGAGGCCGGCCTGCTCGGCCACGGCGTTCAGCCTCGCCTGAGCGGCCGGCGCATTCTCGACGGACTGGACGGCCTTCTTCTGCAGTTCGCGAAGCTCCTCCGGGCTCGGCGGCAATCGGAACGAGATCAACCCAGCGAATGTCGCCGTCAGACGTCGAAAGGCCTCGATGACGGCTTCGGAGCCCTCGACCGCGGCGATCCTCGGCTTCTCGAGCGCCGGCAGCTCGTCGATGGCGCGCACAACACCTTTCAAGGCGGTGGTGAGCTGTGGATCGGGGCAGGCGTACGTCCCCCCCTTGCTATCGAGGAACGTCACCTTGTCGGCACGCTCGTTCAGGTCGATGCGGATCTGCTTCAATTGCGGGTCGGAGCGGAAGGCGTTGAAACCCGCCACCGTCATGTCGAGCTTGCGCCCGAGATTGCGCATGAACTCGTTGCGCGTGCCGGTCCTGGCATCGACCGTCGACCTGTCATCCTTGACGATCCGCGCAAGGTCGCCGTCGAGCGCGGCGATGTCGGCGCGGACGGTTGCAATGCGCCCCTTGACGAAATCGGCAGCGAACTTAAAGCGGCCGGCGTCCTCGTCGCGCATCTTGCGGCGTGGGCCGTCGCCGGGCCGCGAACTCGGGCACGAGGTTCCGGACTGACGCTCGGTCTCGGCCTTCTGGGCCGAGATGGCCGTGAGGCTGTCGAGCGTGCCCTGGAGTTGCTCGAGGCGTGTCATAGCCGCGTGAAGCGACGTCTGCACCTGGCTGACAGCCGCTTCGGCCGACCGCGACGCCTCGCTGCGACTCTCGAGCACCTTCCAGTAGAAGCCGAATCCGAAGCCGACCGAGATGATCGTGAGAAAGATGTAGCCGGCGCCGAAAAGCAAACGAGCGAGCCAGCCGATATCGGAGAACATCTGGTCGAGGAGCCAGACCACCATCACCATGAGCATGGCCACAGAGAAGGCGATGATGAGTTTGTGGACGAGCGGCAGCTCGCCCATGTTGGCTTCGATCAGCTCGAGCATGCCGACGTAGGTCGCGACCCATGAGAGGGTTCCGAGGCCCGCGATGAGCAAGAGC
>CAYWBX010000828.1:0-1597 GCA_964456015.1 uncultured Hyphomicrobiaceae bacterium
GCGTTCGGTCACCGACACCAGCATGATGTTCATGATCCCGATGCCGCCGACCACGAGCGATACGCCCGCGACGGCGGCGAGCAGCAGCGCAAGCGTGCGCGCGCTCGCTTCGCGGGTCGCGGCAATGTCGGCAAGGTTGCGGACCATGAAGTCGTCGTCCTGGCCGGGCTGCAGGCGATGACGCTGGCGCAGCAGCCGCTTCACGTCGTCCTCGACAAGCGTCATCTCGTAGCCGTCCTGCACCTTCACGTAGATGAAGCCGACCGCGCGCGCATTCGCCTGATGGCGGCCGAGCACCCGCTGACGCGCAGTGTTCAGCGGGATCATCACCACATCGTCCTGGTCCTGCCCCCAGGTCGACTGACCCTTTTTCGTCAGCATGCCGATCACACGGAAGGGCACATTGCGGATGCGCAGTTCCTGTCCCACCGGATCGATGCCGCCGAACAGGTTGCGGACGACCGTCTGCCCGAGCACCGCAACCTGCGCGCCGCGCGCAATCTCTTCCGGCTCGAACAGGCGGCCGTGTTCGACGTCCCATTCGCGCGCTTCGAAGAAACCGTTGTCCACGCCGAAAACGCTCGCCGCCCAGTTCTGCCCGCCCGCGATCAATTGCGCGGTGCCGCGCATATAGGGCGCGCTCACCTGCACGCCTGCAATCTCCTTACCGATCGCGATCGCATCGTCCTCGGTGAGCGAGGCGGCAGCGCCGGAGCCGAGCCGTACGCCGCCCATCGTCACGTTGCCGGGTGTGATGAAGAGAAGGTTGGCGCCGAGGCTGCGAATCTGCGCCACCACCTGTTCACGCGCACCGCCGCCGACCGCGACCATGGCGATCACCGCGGCGACGCCGATGATGATGCCGAGCATGGTGAGCGCGCTGCGCAGCTTGTGCAGCCGCAGTGCGTCGAGCGCGGACAAGATGGCGTCGCGGTTGGTCATTCGGCAGCCTCGCGATGGACCGCCTTGTGGAGCGCAGCGAGCTGCGCCGCCGCATCGACCGGGCTCTGGCGCCGGTCCGACACCACATGACCGTCGAGAAAGCGGATCAGCCGGCTGGCATAGGCTGCGATATCGGCCTCATGGGTGACGATCACCACGGTCATGCCGTCGCGGTTCAATTCCTGAAACAGCGCCATCAGTTCAACCGAAGTGCGGCTGTCGAGCGCGCCGGTCGGCTCGTCCGCGAGCAGCATTTTGGGATTGTTGACGAGCGCGCGCGCGATCGCGACGCGCTGCTGCTGTCCGCCGGACAATTGCGTCGGACGATGATGGATGCGCTCGCCGAGCCCGACCCGCTGCAGCGCCGCAATCGCCCTGTCGCGGCGCGAGCTGCGGTCACGTTCGGCATAGATCATCGGCAATTCCACATTGGCGAGCGCGTCGAGCCGGTCGAGCAGATGGAATTGCTGGAACACGAAGCCGATCTTGCGGTTGCGCACGGCCGCAAGCGCGTCGGCCTTGAGCTCCGAGACCTTTTCGCCGTCGAGCCGGTAGCTGCCGGATGTCGGCCGGTCGAGGCAGCCGATCACGTTCATGAAGGTCGACTTGCCGGATCCGGACGGCCCCATCACCGCAACGAATTCGCCCTCGTCGA
>CAYWBX010000829.1:0-1593 GCA_964456015.1 uncultured Hyphomicrobiaceae bacterium
CGCCCGCTGCGCTCGGCCGCCGCGCACACGGCCGAACGGATCGCCGAGGACGGCACGCCGCCGGAAACCACGCCGACGCGCCAGCCGGCGGAGTGACGATTTGTAGCCCGGATGGAGCGGAAGAGCCTGGGCAAGTATCGCAGGTTTGGCGTTTCAGCTGAAGCTGGAGCGCGTGGTGATTGCGTTTTGCATTGGTGAAGCTCGAACCGACCCAAGAACGGCTCTGAGGCGCGCCAAGGCGACGCAGATGGCGTATTGGAGTACAAAATTTCGAAGTTCGGCGAACCAAGTCCTCAGGTAAGTGATGAAGCCGTCGAGTCCGATGATGTTGAGCACGCGAGTGAAGTTGTAGCAGAGCGCCATCAAATTCCACTCGCCGCGGACCCTGTCGAAGCCGCGAACCAGGAAGTGGCGATAGCCTGCGCGGCATTTGAGCGTGCCAAAAGGGTGCTCGGCCAAGCCGGCAGGGAATGTCAGAATTTTTGTGTAAGAGATTTCTGTGAAGGTGGATTTTCGTTTCGGTCCATCGAGACTTTGGCATCGGCGGCACGGTCGGCCAGTTTGCTTGGCCGCGCCGAGCGGTCAAGCCCCAAGGCCGCGCAGCGGCGCGCCGCAGGCGCGGGGCTTGACGGCGACGGTGCGGGCCAAGCGATCATCGGTTGTGCCACGATGCCGGTTTTGTTCATCGCGCCGTCCCCGGAAAACGTTCGCCGAACTGGATGGCGAATTGGCCCATGGCCGCCGTCCATTCGATGCCACGCCGCCAGCGCAGGCCGGCGTTTTTGATGGCAAGGTAAAGCAGCTTCAGCGCCGCATCGTCGTTGGGAAAGCTGCCGCGGGTCTTGATGATCTTGCGCAAGGATCGGTGCAGCGCCTCGACCGCGTTGGTGGTGTAGATCATCTTGCGGATGCCGGGGGCGAACGCGAAGAACGGCACGACGTAATCCCAGGCTCGGCGCCAAGCCTGGCCGATCGCCGGATAGCGCTTGCCCCATTCGGCCTCGAACTCTTCGAGCCGTACGAGCGCCGCGTCGGCAGTCTCAGCCCGGTAGATCGCCTTGATCGCGGGCAGGATCGCCTTGCGGTCCTTCCACGAGACGAACGCCAGGCTGTTGCGGATCAGGTGCACGATGCAGGTCTGCACGATGGTCTGCGGGAACACCGTCGTGATGGCCTCCGGAAAGCCTTTGAGCCCGTCGACCACGGCGATCAGGATATCGTTGACGCCGCGGGCCTTGAGCTCGTTGATGACCTTGAGCCAGAATTTGGCGCCTTCGGTCTGCTCGATCCATAGCCCGAGCACGTCCTTCTCGCCGTCCGGATTGAGCGCGAGCGCCACGTAGACGGCCTTGTTCTTGACCAGGCCCTCGTCGCGGATTTTGACCCGCAGCGCGTCGAAAAACACCACCGGATAGACCGGGTCGAGCGGCCGGTTCTGCCATTCCCGCACCTCGTCGAGGACGGCGTCGGTGACGCGGCTGATGAGGTCGGGCGAGACCTCGGTGCCGTACAGTTCGAGGAGGTGGCCCTGGATCTCACGCACCGTCATGCCGCGCGCGTAGAGGCTCAGAATCTTGTCGTCGAAACCGTCGA
>CAYWBX010000830.1:0-1583 GCA_964456015.1 uncultured Hyphomicrobiaceae bacterium
CGAGCCTGTCCCAAGCAGGCACGGCACGCGCTGCGCCGGCAAGCGCCGCCTCGATGTCGCGCTCCGTCGCCTCGATCACGGTGCCGATGCTCAGCCGCCGGTCGTGGGGACACGTCACAGCCTGCGGAGCCGCCAGCGGTGCGCCGAAACGGCCGCTCACGATCGGTCTGGCGGCGAAGCCTTCCGCGATGTGGCGGTTGATGTCAGCATGAAGAGAAGCGCGCACGGTGCGTTCGGCGAGCGCCAGACCCTCGCTGTTGCGCCGCTCGGCGCCAAACAGCTCCGGCGGGCGCACCAGACCTGGCATGGCGCCCGCGTTGCCAACGGCCTCGATCGGGTCGCGCACAATGTCCGCGACGGGCACTGTGCTGTCCGCCAGCCGGTTGACGAAGCTGGTATTGGCGCCGTTCTCGAGCAGCCGCCGGACGAGATAGGCGAGCAGGTCCTCGTGACCTCCAACGGGCGCATAGACACGACACGGTTTGGCGAGCGCCGGCATCGCAGCCGCCTCGTCATAAAGCGCCTCGCCCATACCGTGCAGCCGCTGATACTCGAAGGCGACGTTGGCCCCGGCAATTGCGGCGGCGGCAACGGTGTGCGCGTTGTGCGTGGCGATCTGCGGATAGAACGCCTCCGTGCCGGAGAGAAGCACCCGCATCGCCGACATGTAGGAGAGGTCTGTGTGCCGCTTCTCCGTGAAGACCGGATACTCGGCAAGCCCGCGCTCCTGCGCCCACTTGATCTCGCTGTCCCAGTAGGCGCCCTTGACAAGGCGCACCGGGATGCGGCGGCCGCCGGACCGGGCGAGCTGTTCGAGCCAGCGAAGCACCGGCAGCGCACGCTTGCCGTAGGCCTGCACGGCAAGACCGAGCCCCGGCCATCCGGCCAGTGAAGCGTCGAGATAGCAAGCGGCAAAAACGTCGAGTGTCAGATCGAGCCGGTCCTGCTCCTCGGCATCGATCGTGAGCGAAAGACCGCGGGCGCGCGCGATGCGGGCGAGCTCCGTGACGCGCGGGACGACCTCCCTGCCAATGCGCGCCTCCTTGCCCGGTTCGAAACGCGGCGACAGCGCAGACAGCTTCACCGACAACCCCGGTCGGCGCATCAGCGCCTCCGGCGACATCTCGCCGGCCGGCCCCGCGGCCCGCCCGACAGCCTCGGCCGCCGCCACGTAGCGCGCGAAATAGCGCTCCGCATCGCGCGCCGTCCGAGCCCCTTCGCCCAGCATGTCGTAGGAGAAGCGAACGCCTTGTCGTTCGAGCGGCGCAGCCCGCTGCAACGCCTCCTCGATGGTGCGCCCGAGCACGAACTGATCGCCGAGGATGCGCATCGCTTGGCGGACCGCCTGCCTGACGACCGGCTCTCCCGATCGTCCGATGAGGCGGCGAATGACCGACACGGGCCCGCTGCCCGCATCCTGCCCGAACCGCACGACCTGGCCGGTCAGCAGCAGCCCGAAGGTCGATGCGTTGACCAGAAAGCTGTCCGACGCGCCAAGATGCTCCTGCCAGCGGCCGCCGCCAATCTTCTCGGCGATGAGCTTGTCGGCGGTCTCGGCATCGGGGATGCGCAGCAGCGCCTCG
>CAYWBX010000831.1:0-1574 GCA_964456015.1 uncultured Hyphomicrobiaceae bacterium
AGCGTGTCGTCCTTCTTGCCGGCTGCGGCCGGCGCCGCCGCCAGGGCCGCGAGCGCCACAACCGAGCTAAACAGCTTCGTCAACTTGCGCATTGTTCACCCTCCTCAGGTCGCGGGTTCGAAAGCCGGTTGGCCGCCCGCAGCTTTGCGCGCAGCATCACACCGCACGCTCGGACAAATCAAGCCGGTTCTCCTCTGCCGGCCGGACCGTCGCTCGGCGATCGCGCGCCACGGGCGCGACCGTCTTGCCGGCGCCACATCTGCCGCGCAACGGTTGCAAGGGGGCATGATTCGCGGCCGAGCGCCGCCGGGAGGGCAAGGTGTCATTGCAAAACCACCGGCGGGGCGCTGTGGAGGCGGTCGTGGCAGGCGCCGCGCAGCGGGCGCGAGCCACCGATCCGGTCAAGGCGTTCATCTGGGTGACATTGGCAATGGTGCTGTTCGCCGTGCTGGCGGCAGCCTCCCGGCTCCTCATCGAGAAGGGGTACGATCCATTGCAGGTCGTCTTCCTGCGCAATCTCGCCGCCCTCGTCCTGATGCTGCCGCTCCTCCTCTGGCGTGGGCTCGCCCTGATCCGCTCAAATGCGATCAATCTCTATGGCGTGCGCGTGATCATCAGCCTTGTATCGATGACCTCGTGGTTCTACGCGCTCTCGCTCATTCCGCTGGGGGAGATCACGGCGATCGGCTTCCTGTCGCCGCTGTTCGGAACGCTGAGCGCCATCCTGTTTCTCGGCGAAAAGGTGCGCCTCAGACGCTGGACCGCGCTCATCGTCGGCTTCATCGGCGCCATGATCATTCTGCGGCCGGGGGCCGGATCGCTCGGCCTCGGCCAGGCGTGTGCGCTCGTCTCGGCGATCTCGGGCGGCCTCATCGCGGCGCTGCTCAAGCAGCTCGCGAACCGTGACGACCCGGCCAAGATCGTGTTCATCACGACGGCGATGATGGTGCCGCTCTCCCTCATCCCGGCGCTCGTCGTGTGGCGGCCGGTCGGGCTCGACGCGCTGCCGCTGCTCTCGCTCGTCGCGGTCGTCGGCGTCGCCGGACATGTGGCGCTGATGCAGGCGTTCCGCGTTGCTGACGCCTCGCTCATCATGACTTTCGAATTTTCGCGTCTGCCGGTCGTCGTCGGCCTCGGCTTCTGGCTGTTTGGCGAGCTCATCGACGTCTGGACGTGGATCGGCGCCGCCATCATCGTCGCCTCGGCGGCTTACATCACGCACCGCGAGGCGAAGGTGCGACGAGAGGGACGAACGTGAGCCCGCTCACGATCGCCGTAGAGCCGCCAGCTCGGCCCGGGCGATGGTGCGGACGGCCATCGCCATGATGTCGACGGCAACGAAAACGCCGTCCACCACTGCGGTGCCCCGGCCCTCGGCGCGGGCCGCCTCGTAGGCCGCGATGATGCGGCGCGCCTTGCTGACCTCGGCTTCGGTCGGTGTGAAGACCTCGTTCACGGGCGCGATCTGGTTCGGATGGAAGACGAGCTTGCCGGCGAAGCCGAGCTCGCGCGCGATGTGCGCATCGGCCCGGGCGGCGTCGGCGCTCCTCACGTCGTTGAACTCGGCGGCGTCG
>CAYWBX010000832.1:0-1570 GCA_964456015.1 uncultured Hyphomicrobiaceae bacterium
TGGCCACGATGCGTCGCCGCGTGGACGACGCCGTCCCCACCCATCCGGCGGACGGCCTTGGCCGGCCCTGCGTCACGCGCGCCGTCATGCGGACCGGACACGCCGACGTGCGGAAGCTGGCCATCGACCTGGTCCCGAACCTCCGCCCCGACGATCTGCGAAGAGTGCTTGCCGATCATCGCATCCCCGCCGACGGCAGCCTGGCCGACGGCGTGCGTATCCAGTTCGAGTTCGCCGACGCCAAGGGGCGCGCCAAATTCCGGACCGCCAGCCTGCACAATCCCAACAGCACCAATCTGAGGGACACGAAGCGAGACCGGATCATCCGCCGCTATCTCAAGGAATGGGGGATCGATGAAAGCCGCAGCGCCTTCTCCATGGCCGCTCCTGCTGTCAAGATTGCGGCTTGCGCATAGCGCGGTCGTCACGCGGGACGAGCTCGATGCGGCCGGCCTGGACGCCGAAGACCTGTTTCGCTCGCGCGTTATCGAGCGGATGGATGGTACCCGGTGGCGCCCGCCCGACTGCGAGCAGGTCTGCGTGCCCAATCTCGATCTGGAGTCGCGACGCGGCGAAGATCTGGTAGGCGTCGCCTGCCCCAACGAGCCGGCGTGCTGGCCGGACTGGCAGTGGGTGCCGGCAAAAGCGCTGGAGGATTATCGCTGCCCGGCCGAGCGGGTGTTCGCCGCGCTCCGGGAACGGAACGGCCTTGAGGTTCTCGAGGCCGATCTTGAGCCTGCGATCGTCCCTGTCGGCATTCTGGCTCGTCGCGGCCGCCGCATCCCGGTGGTCTGGATGCTGCAGCCCGAGGATCCCTTCGATGCAATCTGCAGCGGCCTGGCGCATCGGCTCGGCGGCGATGGCCTCGTCGTGCTTCTGAGCCGGCCCGGCGGCCAGCTCCCGGGTGTCTGTCGTCCGGGCGGCATCGTCATCCTGCCGGTGCCGGAAATGCGGGATGGCGATCTGGCGCTGTGGCGCGCCCTCGACGTTATCGATCCGCAATACCGCCGCGCCCGGATCGACGACCCGGCCGCGCTCTTCGACGACGTGACGATGGAGTTCGCGACGGTCCCCGGCGAGCGGCACGTGGTGCGCATCAACGGACATGATTGCGGCGGCTTCCGGATCAGCGACATCAAGTTCGCCCGGCTTCTCCTGCTTGCCGCCGCGCGCGCCGCGGAGGCCGATGCCGAGGCCGGGGGCTGGATCGAAAAATGGCGGCTTCTCGGCGATGACAAGGACCATGATATCGAAGCCCTGCGGCGGGAGTTGGCGAGCCACCCCGTCGACGGGTTGTCGGCCGCCGAAATGAAATCGCTGATCAAATCGTCGCCGAATCGCGATGGCCGAATCCGCCTCGCACTCGATCCTCGTCATGTCCATTTCGATGAAAGCCTGCAGTCCCTGCGGCTGGTCGGCGAGAATCGGACGAAGCCAAAGTCCGGCCGCAAGGATTCGACACCCGGCACGAAGCAGCTTGCACGGAATCTTGAGAAGGCCCGGAAGAACACCGAAACACTGCTCAAGAAGGCGCGCGAGCTGGGCGTGCCCGTGCCGTTGAACCTCGGGG
>CAYWBX010000833.1:0-1569 GCA_964456015.1 uncultured Hyphomicrobiaceae bacterium
GCCGATGTCAGCGTCGAGAAGGCTCTCGCAGCCGTGGTCTACGACGACGCGCAGGTAACGGAGCGCGAGCTTCGGCAGGCCATCGACAAGACCGGCTTCCAGTCCGAGCCGCCCACCAAGGAGAAGTAGCAGCATGGACTGCTGCTCCAGCAGCTCGGACGCATGCGCGCTTCCGACGGCCGTTGAACGTCAACGGTGTCCAGGCTGCGGCCGCCAAGGGAAGTCGGTTACGAACTTGACCGTTAAGAGCCTAGTCCGGGATCACACCCGCGTGTCCGGCCAGGAACGGTATTGGTTCTGCCGCGCTCCGCAGTGCGATGTGGTGTACTTCGCTGCTGGCGGGGTCTTCCGCAAGCCGGATGTCAAGGTGCGCGTCGGACTGAAGGAGCAGGGGGATCCCGTTCCGCTATGCTACTGCTTCGACTACACGCGAGCCGACGTCCAGCGGGATATCGAAGAGCGCGGACGGACAGAAATCCCCGCTCGCATCAAGGCCGAGGTGCAGGCGGGCTTCTGCGCCTGCGAGGTGAGGAACCCGGCAGGGACGTGCTGTCTGGGGGAGATTACTCGGGCGATCCAAGAGGCGAAACGTGCCGTCCCGCTGGTTGCATCGTCTGTCTAATCGCCGGTCTAGGGCTGTGGACGCCTGACAATGGTGACCAGGAAGTTTGACGTTGTGGTGATCGGAACTGGCTCGGCTGCGTCGACGGTGGCAGGGCGGTGCCGTTCTGCCGGGCGGGAAGTCGCTGTTGTGGATTCGAGACCTTTTGGAGGCACCTGCGCACTGCGAGGCTGCGATCCCAAAAAGGTCCTGGTGGGCGCTGCCGAGGTGATCGACTGGAATCGCCGCATGCATGGCAAAGGAGTTCGCGCCGAGCAGGCGCGGATCGAATGGCCCGAGCTGATGCGCTTCAAACGCTCTTTCACCGAGCCGGTACCAAAGGCTAAGGAAGCGTATTTCTCGAAGAAAGGGGTCGTCGCCTATCATGGCCGTGCGCGCTTCATTGCTCCGAGCTCTATTCAAGTAGGCGAGGACGTCATCGAGGCTCGAAACTTGGTTGTGGCAGCGGGAGCCAAGCCCCAAGACCTGAAGATAGCCAGTCCGGAACATCTGATCACAAGCGATCGATTCCTTGAACTGGACGAGCTGCCGAAGCGGATTCTGTTTGTCGGAGGCGGGTATATCTCGTTCGAGTTCGCTCACGTCGCTGCCCGAGCCGGAGCGCAAGCCACGATGCTGCACCGCGGCTCGCGGCCCCTGGTTCGATTTGATCCGGACCTGGTCGATCGGCTCGTGCGCAGAAGCCGCGACATCGGCATTGATGTCCAGCTCAACAGTAACGTCAAAGCAATCGCCAAAAATCCCGGCGGTTTGACAGTGCTTGCCTCGACGGCGCGTGGGGAACGAGAGTTCGAAACAGATTTGGTGGTGCATGGCGCCGGCCGGGTGCCGGAAATCGATGATATAGACTTGGGAAAGGCGGGGGTCGAATGGAACCCTCTGCGCGGGGTGAAGGTCAACGAATACCTGCAAAGCGTCTCAAATCCGGCCGTTTACGCGGCGGGCGA
>CAYWBX010000834.1:0-1568 GCA_964456015.1 uncultured Hyphomicrobiaceae bacterium
TGAGCTCATGTCGGGTTCCCGACAGGCTCGTGCGAACGTGATGCGCAAGGCCCGAGTAGGAGCGCAGCGGGGCGGCCAGCGTGCGGGCGCGCAACGGCGCCCGGTCGCGGATCACGACATCCTGGTTGGTGATGACCACCGTGCGACGAGCGCCGAATCGCATCAGGACGCGCTGCAAGGGCCAGGCAACCAGAAAGGCCAAGGCCGTCAGACCGGCAAGGGCCTTGGCGGCTCCGATGGGGTTCTCGAGCACGATCGAGAAGGCGGTCGGCTCGGCGGCGCTGGCGGCGATGATCGTGAACGGGAACGCCAGCAGAACCAGCATCGGGGTGAGCATCAACAGGCGGACGAAGCCGGCGGCATTCGAGGAGCGAAGCTCCAGATGAATTGGAAAGTTGCTGAAGTCCTGTGACGGCGCGACTTCGTCAAAAGCAAGCTTCATCATCGGCGCTCACGTCGTAACGTTGCCAATTGAATCTGACGGTAAGGGAAACTGATTGAACAGTCGTTAACCACGATTCGCGCCCGGTGGGCCAGAGCGCTCCGGCAGGAACCGCGCGCCGCGACCGATCCCAGCGCGGCACGGGCAGCAAGAGCGTCTGGATCGCGCCTGCCCGGCGGCGGCGCGCGAGGGGCCCTGCTCCCGGAAGAACTCCCGCCAGCGCGGCCGGGCTGGCGCGATCAGTCCATTCGGTTGCCGCGCTTGCGGCGTTTCAATTCGCCCGCCCCACGGCCGCCGATACCGACATCAGAGACGACAAGACTCGTCCTTGACCAGCCCTGGACGCGACTGTAATGCAATAATGTCGCGGAAATGTCACAGTTTGAGGATGACTTGTGGTTCCACTGCGTCACCTCGATATTGACCGCAGCGCGTCCGGGGATCTCGCGGGTCCCTCGGATTGTGTCGGAAGCCTTGCCGCGTCGGGGACGTGAACGCCAGTGACGCCTCAGCAGCAGCCGACAGCGGACCTGAGCCCCAGGTCTAGCCCCGATAACGGCGGCAAGGCGCCGGCGGGCCTGTCTTCGGGGGCCCTGCCGGCTGGCGGGCTCGGGGCCGGCGACAGGGCCTTCTGGGGCGGCCTCGTGATCGTCGTTCTGTCGCTGATCTCAGGACTTGCGACGTACCTGATCCTGACCGGTCTGACGCCGATCGCACCGCGCAACGACGTCGTGCTGATCACGCTCCTCGTCAACGTCGTTCTGATCCTTGCGATGCTCGGCGTCCTCGGCCTGCAGGCGGCCGGGCTGTGGCGCGCCTGGCAGCGCAAGGAGGCCGGCGCCCGCATCCATGTGCGGATCGTCGGACTGTTCACGCTGATCGCGGCGGCTCCGGCGCTGCTGTTGGCGCTGGCTGCGACGGTCAGCTTCTCGCGCTCGATCGACAATTGGTTCTCGACCCGCACGCGGACCATCGTCGCGAGCTCGATCGATGTGGCGCGGGCCTATCTCGACGAGCACGGTCAGGTCATTCGCACCGACGTCGTCAACATGGCCAAGGACTTCGACGACCTGAGCCGGGGCCTCAAGGGCCCGATCGCCGAGAGCACGGAGCTGCGCAACCTGAT
>CAYWBX010000835.1:0-1567 GCA_964456015.1 uncultured Hyphomicrobiaceae bacterium
CTCGCCCTTGGCGTTGAGGAGGCGCCAGTGCCCCTCGGCGATGAGGTGGGCAACCAAGGCGCGCGAGCGCTCGGCCTCGGGCAGGCGCCGCATCACGGCGAGAGCTGCCTCGACGTCCTGCGGTTGGGCGGCGGCGGCGGCCGACGAGATCAAGGCGTAAGTGAGAAGACAAGCAAGCAGCCACGCCAGACGTCGTCCGCCGCTCGTACTCGCTCTCGACATGGCAGTCGCCTCCGGTCGGTTGCAGCCTTCCCATCCTACCTGCGAAGGCGGGCGAAATCGGGCTGCCGCTTCTCGAGAAACGCGGTGAAGGCCTCCTTGGCTTCCGCCGACTGCAAACGCTCGGCGAAAACTGCAACCTCGCGCGCGATCCGCTCCGAGATGGCCGTGGGATCGCCCTTCAGGAGCGCGCGGGCCGCCGCCAGCGCCGCTGGCGGCTTCATGGCGAGGCGGCGGGCGGCGGCGAGCGCCCTGCCTTCAAGCTCGGCCGCCGGATGAATGGCGTTGACGAGGCCGGCGGCGAGCGCGCGGTCGGCCGTAAACGGCTCCCCCAGCACCAAGAGCTCGAAGGCGCGCTGGTGACCCATGAGAAGAGGTGCGAGCAGGCTCGAGCCAGCTTCCGGCACGAGGCCCAGGTCGAGGAAGGGCGTGCGGAAGCTCGACTGTGGCGTGGCATAGACGAGGTCGCAGTGCAAGAGCAGCGTGGTGCCGACGCCGACCGCGAGCCCGTCGACGGCCGCGATCATCGGCTTCTTGACGAGCGGCAGACGGCTGATGAAGCCGACGACGGGATTGGACAGCGCGCCGGCCTCGCGCGCGCAGTTGAGGAAATCCTCGATGTCGTTGCCGGCCGAGAAGGCGCCGGGGCCGCCGAGGAAGACGTGCGCGGCGACCTGCGGCGAGGCGTCGCCCTCCTGTAGCGCCGCCTCCATGCGCGTGTACATCGCGGCGGTGAGCGCGTTCTTTTTCTCCGGCCGGTTGATCCGGATGAGCTGCGCGCCGTTCCTCGTCTCGACCTTTATCAAGTCCGCCATGGCCGGTCTCCCATTGGTGGCCTCAGACCGCGATGTCGGACGGCGCGACGCTCAGCACGGCGTCAGCGCCTTCGGTGACCTCGCGCGCGAGCGCGGGAGCCTGCGTGGCGACGGCCTCGGCGAAGTAGCGGGCGAGCGGAACGTGACGGGCCGCCCCGTTGCCGCCGCCATTGCGGACGGTATGAAGGGCGCCGCGCGCGAGGTAGCTGCCGCCGGCGGCGAGCCCGAAGAGCCGATGGTAGGGTGTGGCGCCGGCGAGCGCTGCGTCGGGCCGCGACTGCAGTGCCTGCAGCATCCAGCGCGTCGCGGTCTCGAGCGCGGCGTTGGCCTCGGCGAGCCGTTCGCCCATGCGGCCGAACTCTGGTCGGTTGGAGGCGCGCACCTGCTCGGCCACCTCCTTCAGCTCGCCGATGTAGTCGGCAACCACTTTTCCACCCTGCAAGGGCAGCTTGCGGGTCAGGAGGTCGATCGACTGGATGCCGTTGGTGCCCTCGTAGATCGGCAGGATGCGCGCATCGCGATAGTACTGCGCA
>CAYWBX010000836.1:0-1563 GCA_964456015.1 uncultured Hyphomicrobiaceae bacterium
CCTTCGGCGCGGGCTTCGTGCTGGGACCGGCGCTCGGCGGACTCCTCGGCAGCGCCGATCCGCGCCTGCCGTTTTGGGTCGCGGCCGCCTTCAGCCTTGCCAACACCGTCTATGGTTACTTCCTCCTGCCGGAGTCCCTGCCGGTCGACCGCCGCAGCCCCTTCGCGTGGCGGCATGCGAGTCCCTTCGGCGCCTTGCGCTTTCTCGCCTCCGACTCAGCCCTTTTGAGGCTGTCCGCAGCCATGTTCCTGTTTCATCTGGCGCACGCCGTGCTGCCCGCCGTCTTCGTCCTGCATGCCGGCTATCGCTTCGGCTGGGGCGAGGGCATGGTCGGGCTGGCGCTCGCCGTCTTCGGCGTTTCGGCGGCAATCGTGCAGGGCGTGCTCGTCGAGCGGGCGGTGACGGAGTTCGGCGAGCGCAGAGTGCTACTCTTCGGTATGGCGGCGGGCATCAGCGGGCTCTGCCTGATGGGGCTCGCCGCTCAGGTGGCGGTGTTCTGGATCGGGCTGCTCGTCATGTCGCTCTGGGGGTTCGTCGGACCGGCGGCACAGGCCATCACGACGCGGCTTGTCGGAGCCGGTGATCAGGGCCGCCTGCAAGGCGCCGGCGCGAGCCTCATGAGCGTCGCGAGCCTGATTGGACCGAGCCTTTTCGCCGGCACGTTTGCGCTCGCCATCGACCCGCGGTTCGCGCAAGGGCTGCCGGGCGCCCCTTATCTTCTGGCCGCGGCCCTGCTGGCTGTTGCCACACTGATCGCGGCGCGGGTCGCAACCGGTCACGCACCAAGATGATGCCATGGCGCGCCTGCAGGAGGCGCGTTGATTCGCACCGTCGGTGTCTGTCGAGATCCTGAGACTGCCTCTTGCGGCCCCGCGGCTGTGTGCTAGGTGAGCGGCTGTCTTCTGAGCGCCGGGAGTCGAAACGATGGCAGACGTTGCGATCCGCCCGGCCGTCTCTTCCGCCACGCGCAACGGCATCGCGCTCACGCTTTTGGCGATGCTGTGCTTTGCCGCCATGGACGGGGTGAGCAAGGTGCTGGCGGGGGCGCTCAGCATCCCGCAGATCCTCTGGGTGCGCTACATCGTCTTCACGCTCCTCGCGCTCGCAGTCCTGCGGCGCAAGGGAATTGGCAATGTCTGGCGCAGCTCGCAACCGCTGCTGCAGGGTGCCAGGGCCGCGCTCCTCGTCGTCGAGAACGGCCTTTTCGTGTTGGCCTTCAAGTTTTTGCCGCTCGCCGACGTTCATGCGATTGCCGCGGCGGCGCCGCTCTTGGTGATCGCGCTCTCCGTACCCATGCTCGGCGAGACGGTGGGCCTGCGCCGATGGCTCGCAGTAACCGCCGGCTTCATCGGCGTTCTCTTGATCGTGCGACCGGGTTTCCAGGAGATTTCCGCACCTATCTTGATCGCCATCGCTGGCGCGCTGCTCTGGGCGCTCTACCAGATCTTGGTGCGGCTCTGCGCGCGCACCGACAATAGCGATACCACTTGGCTCTGGTCTGCGGTGATCGGGCTGCTCGTCACCAGCGGGTTGTATGCGGCGCTGCTGTTCGGTCTGTCGGCG
>CAYWBX010000837.1:0-1563 GCA_964456015.1 uncultured Hyphomicrobiaceae bacterium
TCGCCGGGCTCGCCCGGCTGATCGGAAACACGCCGCTGCTGGCGATCGAGTTCAGGCAGGCCCGGCCGGACGATCCGGCGGGCAGCGTCACCCTCGTGTTCTCCGGCGGCGGCGCCATCCGCCTCGAGGTGGAGTGCATCGAGGCCGAGCTGAAAGATCTCGGCCTGACCTGGCGGTCGCGGTCGCGGCCGCGGCATCCGGTCGACGACGAAGCCTGACTTCAGTAGGAGGAGCGGATCCCATGCGTCCGCTCGCATGCCATGCCCATTCGCCTTAGCACACGCGACCCGGATTTCGAAGCCGCGTTCTGCCGTTTCCTGGCGCTGAAGCGGGAGGTGAGCGAGGAGGTCGACGGTATCGTCCGCGCCATCATCGCCGACGTGCGCGGGCGCGGAGATCGGGCACTCATCGAGCTCTCGGCGCGCTTCGACGGCCTCGATCCAAAAACCGGCCTGCGCGTTGGCCCGGACGAAATCCGGGCGGCGGTCGCGCGCTGCGACGCAGCGGCGCTCGCAGCCCTCCGATTCGCCCGTGACCGCATCGAGGCCTACCACATCCGGCAGCGGCCCGAGTCCGAGGTTCGCTTCGTCGACGCTCAAGGCGTGGAACTGGGGTTTCGCTGGACCGCCGTCGAGGCGGCGGGACTTTACGTGCCAGGGGGCCTTGCCTCCTATCCGAGTTCGGTGCTCATGAACGCCGTGCCCGCGAAGGTCGCGGGCGTTCCGCGCATCGTCATGGCCGTGCCGGCCGCGAAAGGCGAAATCAATCCGCTGGTGCTGGCGGCCGCGGATCTCGCGGGCGTCGACGAAGTCTACAGGGTGGGCGGCGCTCAGGCGATCGCCGCGCTCGCCTTCGGCACCGAGAGCATCCTGCCGGTGGCCAAGATCGTCGGACCCGGCAATGCCTATGTGGCCGCCGCCAAGCGACAGGTGTTCGGGGTCGTCGGGATCGACGCCATCGCCGGCCCGTCGGAGGTCCTCGTCATTGCCGAACGCGACAATGACCCGGAGTGGCTCGCCGCCGATCTCTTGGCCCAGGCTGAGCACGACACAGCCGCCCAGGCGATCCTCATGACCGACGATATCGGCCTCGCCGGCGCCGTCGAGGCGGCGATCGAGCGTCAGCTGGCCGCCCTGCCGAAAGCCGCCATCGCCGGCGAGAGCTGGCGCAGCTACGGCGCTGTCATCTTGCTATCTGATCTCGCAGAGGCTCCGGCGCTTGCCGATCGCATCGCGGCCGAGCACGTCGAGATTGCGACCTCCGCACCGGATGTGCTGGCAGGCCAAATTCGCAATGCCGGCGCCATCTTTCTCGGCAGACACACGCCAGAGGCGATCGGCGACTATGTGGCCGGCTCCAATCACGTGCTGCCGACCGCCCGCAGCGCCCGCTTCTCCTCGGGGCTCGGTGTCACCGATTTCATGAAGCGCACGTCGCTTTTGCGCCTCGACCCGCGAAGCCTCGGCGCACTGGGTCCGGCGGCGATGACGCTGGCAGCAGCCGAAGGCCTCGAAGCGCATCGCCGGTCGGTCGCCATCCGGCTCGCGCAGCCCGGCCCCCCCA
>CAYWBX010000838.1:0-1562 GCA_964456015.1 uncultured Hyphomicrobiaceae bacterium
GTCGAGCAGCTCGCCAAAGGCGACCACCTGCCCGTCCTCGAACGCCAGGTACTCGAAGGAAGGCAGCTCGCCATCGGCGGCTGCAATGCCCTCGAAGCGCACACTGCCGCGCGCCGTCGAAAGGATCAGGTGGCGCTGATCGAAGCCCAGTCGCAGCGAATCGAACGCCACGCCCGCGCCGAAGACGATGGTGTCGATGCCCTCGCCGCCGCGCTCCGCGACGCCCAGGCCGAGCCCCTCGGGCTGCACGTAGACGTCGTCGCCGCCGCCGCCGGCGAGCGTCCCGCCCGGCAGGACACGCTCCGGCGTGAGCCGATCAGCGCCTTGCGTGCCGATGACATAGCTCCAGCCGCCCGCCTGGGCGAACAGCTCGGCGACGCTCACCGGCTCCGATTCGCCGAAGATCAACCGCTCCACCGGCACGGCCTCGAGCACCTGGCCGGCCTGGTGCTCGCCGCCGCCGGCGTTCGGCCAGACGAGCGCGATGGCGTCGCCGTAGGCGCCGACCTCGAGCACGTAGGCCACCTGCTCGACCCGGACACGGCCCGCAACCACCCCACCCTCGCCGTCGGCGAGGAGCGCATCGTAGGCAAGCGCCGGCAGGCTGCGATCGAGTCCGATGCGAACCTCCGCCGCCGAGATGCCCTCGCCGAACACGATGGCGTCGACGCCGCCCGCGAGGCTCCCGAGCGTGATATTGAAAGTCTCGTCCATCGGCCCCGGCATCGCCCCCTGGGCCCGAAACTCGATGCCGTCCGCTCGGAACGCCCGGCGACCGTCCGCCGTGTAGTAGCTGCGGAAGAGCTTATATTCGTCGTTGCCGGCGTATTCGATCAGCGCATCGCGACCGTCGCCGATATTGAACACGTAGCGGTCGTCATTGGGGCCTCCGGCCAGCAGGTCAGAGCCGCCGGCTCCGACCAGTAGATCGGCACCGGCGTCTGCGTTCAGGCGATCGTCGCCGCCGAAACCGATGAGCACGTCCGCCTGGAAACTGCCATCGAGGGTGTCGTCCGCATCGGAGCCGAGCTGTCGCAACCCGCCGAGACGCGAGACCAGGCCGGCGAACGTGTACGTGTCGCCGTCGTCGAAACGGAATTCTTCGATGCGTTCCCCGGGCGCTTCACCGAAGCGAACCTCGCCGCCGTCGTTGGCGAGGCTGAGCACCACCGAAAGCCCACCGCCTTCGCCGCTGACCGCGTAGGCGTCGATCTCGCCCACGCTGATCCCGGGGCCGAAGTCCAGCACGTCGGCCCCGCCGCTATCCTCGATGCGGTCGATGCCGTCGCCGCGCTCGTAGACGTAACGGTCGTTCCCGGCGAGGCCCGCGAGCACGTCCTCACCGGCGCCACCCCTCACGACGTCGCCGAACTCGTCGCCGACGAGCACGTCCGCTCCGGCCGTCCCGGCGAGGACCTGGTCGGCGACGACGCGCGCCGCGATCGCGGCAGCATCGAGATTGCCCGCCTCGTGCACGATCGCATCGACGCCGGGATCGGTCCCGCGCCCCGGCGCGAACCAGTCGCGTGCGAACAGCCTCGCGCTGCCGCCGCGCTCGGCGA
>CAYWBX010000839.1:0-1560 GCA_964456015.1 uncultured Hyphomicrobiaceae bacterium
GCGCTTTACGCCGCCGTAACCGGCGGCCTCGGCATGGGACTCGCCGTGATGCTTGCGGGCTCGCTCTATGCCGACTATGCCGGCCGCGCCTATTGGGCTATGGCGGCGCTGGCGGGCGTCTCGCTGCTCGCAAGCCTCCTGCTGATGCGCGCCTGGGGCCGCGGAACCGGCTGACCGCCACGCACAGTTGCCGTTGGTCGGCTGCGGGCAACGAGCGTAGACTCTCCACAAGGATGCTCCTGGAGGACCATCAGATGCTCGCGGGTCAGATTGCGTGGACGCCCAGCCCCGGGACCATCGCCGACGCCAACCTGACGCGCTTCATCGCCGCCTGCGGCCGCCGCGACCTGGATGATCTCCTCGCCTGGTCGGTTGCCGCGCCCGAGAGCTTCTATCGCCGGCTCTTCGAGCACATCGACTACCGCTTTGTGGAGCCGTTCAGCATCGCCATGGATGCATCGCGCGGGCCCGAGTGGATGCGCTGGTGCATTGGCGGCCGAACCAATGTCGTGCTGAACTGCCTAGACAAATGGGCGGGCACGCCGACCTTCGCCAAGACCGCCCTCGAATGGCAGGGCGAGAACGGCGACCGCCTGTCGTTCACCTACGCCGAGCTGTCCGAGCAAGTCGAGCGAATGGCGGCGGGCTTGCGCCGGCTGGGACTAGGCCCCGGCGACGTGGTCGCGATCTACCTGCCCAACATACCCGAGGCAGCCGTCGCGCTGCTGGCAATTCCGCGGGTCGGAGCGATCGTGCTGCCGCTGTTCTCGGGCTTCGGCGCCGACGCGATCGTCACGCGCCTCAACGATGCCGGCGCCAAGGCCGTCATCACCGTCGACGGCTCGCTCCGGCGTGGACGCGTCGTCGCCTCCAAGCAGGTCATCGACGAGTCGCGGGGGCGCGTGCCGAGCCTGCGGCACGTAATCGTCTGCCATCGGGTCGACGCCCCGATGCAATGGATGCCGGCGTCGGATCGCCACTGGCGCGATCTCCTCGCTGATGCCGGCGGCGACCGCTCAGCCCTGTCGGTGGAGGCCGACACACCGTTCCTGCTCGTCTACACGTCAGGCACGACGGGCAAGCCCAAGGGCGTCGTGCACACCCACTGCGGGTTCCCGGTCAAAACGGTTCTCGATCTCGGCATCTGCATGGACTTCAAGCCCAGCGACCGCATCCTGTGGATGTCGGACATGGGCTGGCTCGTCGGGCCGATCCTGGTGTACGGCACGACGCTGATGGGCGGCACCATGGTGCTTGCCGAGGGCACGCCCGACTATCCGCGCTCGGACCGCATCTGGCAGATCGTGTCGGAGAACCGCGTCAGCTATCTCGGCATTGCGCCGACCATGGCGCGCGGCTTCATGGCAGATCCGAGTTTCGACGCCAGCCGCTACGACCTGACGTCGCTCAGGCTGTTCGTCTCAACCGGCGAGGCGTGGACGCCGGAAGCCTGGCACTGGCTGTTCGAGACGATCGGGGCCAAGCGTCTGCCGATCCTGAACTTCAGCGGCGGCACGGAGATGGGCGGCATCCTGAGCTCGGTCGTGACGCACCCGATCA
>CAYWBX010000840.1:0-1555 GCA_964456015.1 uncultured Hyphomicrobiaceae bacterium
GCAAAGCCGCACGGATCGCACACAACCAACGTTCAACACCGAGCTGCCCGAGACCTGGGGCTTCGCTGAGCCCGAGCGGCGCGTCGGCGGCCTCGCCGTCGAAAGCGGCCGCCTTTACTACGCCGTCGCCGACGGACCGCAGATCTGGTCGGTCGGTCTTGCGGCGGACGGCTCGTTCCTGGCGGATGCCCGGCTCGAGGTCGATGTCAGCGGTACGCCGGCCGGACACGAGGTGACGTCCATTGTTTTCGACGGCCCGTCGATCATGTATGTCGCGCAGCGCGGCGCGCGGCTTGGCAACTATGATTACGCTGCTTTCTCCCGTCCGCAGGAGTCGGTGACGCTGCGCTTTGCCTGGAGCGAGACCGAGCGGCGTTGGGGGAGTTCGCCGCAAGAGGTTGCGATCGGTCTCGCGCCCGAACATCGCGGCACGCTCGGCGGCGTCGCACTGAGCTACGGCTACGATCGCTTCGGAAATATCGACTTCGGGCGTTGCCGCCAAACGCTCTGGACGACGGGCGAGCATCTGCGCGCCGGCAGTGACATCGTGCGCGTGACATCCGGTGGCCCGCCTCTCGTGCACGGTCTGCAGGGCAACTACAAGCATCGGGTGCGTCCCGACAACGAGCCGCCACTCGAGGCCTGGTACCTCGACAGCGACGGCCGCTTCGATGACGCGGAGGCCTTTGGCCATGTCGGGAACGTCGCGATCGTCGCGCCGTGCGAGCCGGCAAGCGAGCTCACTTCGTCGGATGTGATAGTGCCCGTCTGGGTGCGGGGGGCCAATCTCGTCGTCGAGAAGGTGTGCCGTTCGGGCGCGCTCGGTGGCCGCGTCCGCTGCCGCATCACGGTGCGCAATGCGGGCGATGCGGTGCCGGCGGGCGAGGTCGAGATCCTCGATGCGACGCGCATCGTGTGGGGCCCGGCGGCCGGAGAGCTGCTGCTTGCCGGCATCTATGCCGGCGACGCCGTGGACTGGGCGTGCGGGCCCGGCTCCGCAGGCGACTATCGCTGTACAATTCCGGCAAGCGTATTCCTGCCGGGCGTCGAGCGCGTCATCGACGTCGTGATCGACACCGAGCCGTTGCTCAGCGCCGGCAACCTCGGGATTCGCAACTGCGTCGCGATCAGACATCCGGAGGGCCAGGGCAAGGCCTGCGCCGAAGGCGGCAGCGGCCTCGTTGTGACGAAGACCGGGCCGGCCGAGTGCGCGCCGGGCGCGGGGTGCGCGTTCACCCTTGCGCTCACAAACCCTGGAACCGAGCCGTTCGCCGGCGACGTGCTGATCGCCGATGGTCTTTTCGTCGACGGCAAGTCCAAAGGCGCGACCATTGCTTCGATCAGCCCGCCGCTTGGCTGCGCCCATGAGCCCGGGGAACTTCCCTTTGCCTGCGTCGCGAACGTGGCGCTTGGCCCCGGAGAGACGCGCGCCCACACCGTCGTCGTCACGCTGCCGGCTCCGGGCAACTATTGGGCGCAAAACTGCTTCGCCGCGTTCGACGCCGGTCTGCTCGCCAACCGGACGCTGGTCGATCGCCTGCTGGTGCCGGAGAAG
>CAYWBX010000841.1:0-1549 GCA_964456015.1 uncultured Hyphomicrobiaceae bacterium
CGCTGCTCGTGCTCAATCAGGGAACCGGCGAGTTCGTCACGGTGTGAACGCCAAGGGGCCCCCGCCTCACTTCTGCGCCTTGGCTCTCTCGATGGCAGGCGCGATGCGCTCGGCAAGCACCGCCGGCGTGATCGGGCCCACGTGCTTGAACACGATCACGCCGCGCCCGTCGACGACGAACGTCTCAGGCATCCCGTAGACGCCCCACTCGATCGCCGCGCGGCCCTGCGAATCCGCGCCGATCTTGCTGAACGGATTGCCGTAGCGCGACAGGAAACGGCGGGCATTCACCGCCTGATCCTTGTAATTGATGCCGATGAGCGGGACATCGCCGCGGCGGGCGATCTCGATCAGCATCGGGTGCTCTTCCACGCACGGCGCGCACCAGGATGCGAAGAAGTTGACCACCGCCGGCGTCCCGTTGCCGAGGTCGCCCGCTGCGATCCCCGGCACCGGCTTGCCGTTTTCGACGAGGCCTTCGATGGCGGCGAGCTCCAGTTGCGGCGCAGGCTTTCCAATGAGCGCCGACGGCAGCTTCGAAGGATCGCCCTTCCTGAGCGCGAACGCGAACATTGCCGCGACCGCCCCGAAGATGACCACCGGCACCACAACAAGACCGAAGCGGCGGCGCGAGCCCGGCCGCCCTTCGAGGGGGGTGGAATCGCTCATGATCCGGCGCTCAATCCTTTGGTTGCTTCGCCGCCCGGTGCCGCGCCGCCCGGATTGGCCGAGCGTCTGCGGATGCCCTGCGCCTCGAGCCGCTGGATTTCGCCTGCAAGCCGCCGTCCGTCGGCGACGAGCCAGACGATGAGCCCGCCGAGGACCGCGGCCACGCTGGCGTAGCAGGCCCAGATCGTACCTGCGTGGGGGCCGAGGTCCATGGCCTCACTCCGCCGGTTGTGCCGAGCCGACGCCGGCGCGCGCCACCGCCGTGAGCGTCAAGGTCTTCACGCGCCGGCGCAGGATCTCGTTCCGCATCGCCTTGAGGTGCATTGCCGCGGCGAGCAGCAGAAAGCCTGCTGCCATGACCCAAAGCGGCGTCCGGAACGCCGGATCGAGCGTCGAGGTCAATCGCGTCGAGGGCTGATGCAGGGTCCACCACCAGTCGACCGAGAACTTGATCACCGGCAGGATCACGACCCCGACGAGCGCGAGCACGGCCGTGAGCTTTCCGGCAAGCGCCTCGTCCTCGAGCGAGGACCTGAGCGCGATCAGCCCGAGATAGAGGAAGAATAGGATCAGCACCGAGGTCAGTCGCGCATCCCAGACCCAATAGGTCCCCCACATCGGCTTGCCCCACAGGGCCCCCGTCATCAGCGCGAGAAATGTGAATGCCGCACCGATCGGAGCCGCCGCCTTGGCCGACACGTCTGCGAGCGGATGCCGCCAGATGAGGAGCCCCGCGCTCGACGCCGCAATTGCGGCATAGACCCCCCTCGCCAGCCAGGCTGCCGGCACATGAATGAACAGGATCTTGACCGTGTGGCCCTGCTGATAGTCGGGCGGGGCGCGAAAGGCGAGCACGAGGCCCCAGGCGAGAAGGCCCGCG
>CAYWBX010000842.1:0-1538 GCA_964456015.1 uncultured Hyphomicrobiaceae bacterium
CGGCAATCGTCCGTCCGGTGTCAGCTGGTTGACCAGGTCCGGCAGCGTCTCGCTCAGCCCCTGAAGCAATTCGCTCCTGCTGAGCCCGAACTGATCCGCGAGCTGATTGATAATGTCGGAGCCGAAGGTGTTTTCGATCTGTCGCGGCGTCACCGGGATGTTCTCCCCGTTCGAGACCCAGGAACGCGCGGCGTCGCCTGCCCCCGACTGATCGAATTGGCGCATCAGGTCGCCGAGCATGCCGCCGCCGGCGCCGCCCGCGAGCAGACCGCCGAGCCCGCCGATCCCGGCACCGCGCAGAAGCTCGCTCAGCGGATCGCCGTGCGAAGCTGCGACGCGCTGACGCGGCATGCCGCGCCCGCCGCCGAGAATGTCGCCCAGAATGTCTTCAAGCCCGCCGCCGCGGGGTCCACCGCGCGGATAGCCGCCGCCCCGGGGACCGCGTGGCGGGAATCCGCCGCCGTCGGGCGGGAAGCCTCCCGGCATGCCGCGGCCGCCGGTCAGGATATCGCTGAGGATGTCGCCGAGGCTGCCGCCCATGCCGCCACCCATGCCGCCGTCGTCCTCCATCCCGTCATTCATCGGCCGGCCGCGCCGTCCTCCGCCGCCGCGCGGCATCTCGGGCATGCGTTGCGTCGATTCGATCAGCGGACCGAAATCGCTGTCGTCTGGCGCGCCGGACCGCGATGGCGGCGGCAGATTCATCGGATCGCCGTGTGGAAGCTCTGCCGGCGGTTCCTGCCGCGGCATGCGCGCGCCGCCGCCCGGTGCGGGTGCGGGCTGCGCGCTGCCGCCTGCGCGCGAATTCTGGTACCAGCGCCACAGCATATACGCGATCAGCGCCATGCCGATCTTCGTCATGTTGCCGCCGCCGCTGCCGCCGCGCACGTTGCCGCCACCCAACAGTATGTCCAGGATGCCCATGTTGCTGTTTCTCCGAGAATGGCGCTCAGCCTGCGACGCCGCGACCGCGCCATCAAGCACGGGCGGCGACGGCGGTGCGGCTAATCGTAATAATAGCGCGGGCGGTAATAATATTGCGGCTGCGCATAATACCCGCCGCCGTAATAGGGCTGCGGCGGGCCATAGCCCTGACCTTGATACGGCTGCCAGCGATAGCCGTCATAGTAATATTGCGTGGGCCGCGGCGGGCGATCGTAGCCATAGGGCGCGTAGCCGTCGCGCGGCGCCGCAAGCCGTTCGCGCGCACGCGGCTCCTCGACCGGCGGGGAATAGGTCGGGGGCAGCCCGGTGCCGCGCTCGGCCGGACGCGGACCGCGCTCCGTCAATTGCCGGTCGGCGCGCGCGAGCGCGATCCGTTCGTCGCCCGTCACCGTAACCTTGGTCTTCAGCACGCCCTCCGCCTTGACCAGATCGAACAGCACTTTCGCATTCTCCGGCGCGAGCCGCACGCAGCCGCCGGAGGCAGGTCGGCCGAGTTTCTTGGTTTCGAACGAACCGTGGATCGCGTGCCCGCGTCTGGTGAAGAAGATCGAATGCGGCATCGGCGCGTCGTCGAATTCGCGCGAGAAGTGATC
>CAYWBX010000843.1:0-1537 GCA_964456015.1 uncultured Hyphomicrobiaceae bacterium
AACCGTTGGCTGGCTGTCTTGCAAAATTTTCGTCCTTTCTGTGCCTCTTGTGCATAGTGGTATACTTGGATCAAGTGTTCTAAAATCCATTAAACAATGAGGTAATTATGGCAGGCAAGGGAACTGCACCTAAAAGCGGCGATGAATTGAAAAACAAAGTTGCCGATTTAGCCCGAAATCTTGGTCTAAAAGTTGAAACTGAAGTCACTGCCGCTCGGCGTTTATGGGGAGCAAAGCGGCGCATTGATGTTGTAATTACGCAAGAAAAGACGGGGAAAAATCTTGGCATTGAGTGCAAATTTCAAGGTGGCAGTGGTTCTGCCGAAGAAAAAATTCCTGCAACAGTTTCCGATATTGAGTCGTGGCCAATCCCAGGTATTGTTGTCATTGATGGTGAAGGCTTTTCCAGCAATATGCAAGGCTACTTGATGTCTACTGGGAAAGTCGTTTGGTTTGATGATTTAAGCGACTGGCTGAAACTTTACTTTGCGTTATAAAGGCATTTGCTAATGAATGACAAGTTGCTTCCTCGACCATTTATAAAATGGGCTGGTGGTAAAACTCAATTGGCAGACGCATTAAGTAACAGGTTGCCGTTTAAGTTTGTCAATTATCATGAGCCGTTTTTGGGCGGGGGTGCTTTCTTTTTCAAACTATATCGGGAAGGAAAATTCGAGCGTGCTCGTGTTTCTGATTTAAATTCAGAATTAATAGACACCTATTGCGCCATTCGAGATAATCTTGAAGACGTAATAAAGGAATTATCAGAATATCCACATAACAAAGAGTTTTACTATCAACTACGGGCAAAAAATCCACTTGAATTAAGTCTGCCCGCCAGAGCCGCAAGAATGATTTACCTCAACAAAACGGGCTATAACGGTCTATATCGTGTAAACAGAAGCGGCGGGTTTAATGTTCCGTTCGGTAAGTATAAAAATCCTAAATACCTGGATAAAGATAATTTGCAGGCTGTAAGTCACGCCTTGCAAAACGTTGACATTCATAATGCGTCTTTTGAAACTGTACTGGATTATGCTAAAGAAGGCGATTTAGTTTATTTCGATCCGCCCTATGTTCCAGTATCTCCAACGGCAAATTTTACATCTTATCAGGCAAATGGTTTTTCGGTTAATGACCAGCGCAAATTACGAGATGTATGTATTGAACTAACTAGACGAAATGTGTATGTAATTTTGTCTAACTCTGATACAGAAACAGTTCGCAGTTTATTTTCTCCATATTCTTTTGAAATAACTGAAGTTTTAGCCAATCGTGCTATCAACTGCAATGGAAGCCGACGTGGAAAAATGACAGAACTGATTATTACAAATTACCCAACTGAAAGAGCCATTCAATTGCAGTTATTAGAAAACCGATCCTTTTTTACTGTCGCCGTTCCTTAAAACGCCAGCCAACAAAGCGTGCAGCCGACTGGTGGGATTCTGCCGCATTTTCAGGCATTTTTCTGGCTTCGGGTTTTTTCTGCTCCCCAGCCGAATCCACGCCCGCCCACCAGCGGCTAACGCCAACCGTT
>CAYWBX010000844.1:0-1535 GCA_964456015.1 uncultured Hyphomicrobiaceae bacterium
AGCGGCTCGTCGCCGACGAGCGCTTGTGGGGCGGAGGCAAGGCTCCCCTCACGGCTGTGCACATCGACGATCTGCTGCTTTGGATGACGCTCGGCGTGGTTGTTGGCGGCCGCCTCGGCCAGGTGCTGTTCTACGAGCCCATCTACTTTTTCTCCGACCCCTCGCGCATCTTCCGCGTTTGGGAGGGCGGCATGTCGTTTCACGGCGGCCTGCTCGGCTCGATCCTGGCCATGCTGATCTTCTCCGTCCGCTATAACGTCAGCCTGCTCAGCACGCTCGACTTGGCGGCGGCGGCGACTCCCTTCGGCCTCTTCCTTGGACGCATCGCCAACTTCATCAACGGCGAGTTGTGGGGCAGCGCCACGAGCGTGCCTTGGGGCATGATGTTCCCCGCACCGGAGGCTGGCCGCATAGTCCGTCATCCGAGCCAGCTCTACGAAGCCTTCTTCGAAGGCCTCGTGCTCTTTCTCGTGCTGCGGTACTTGACGCACACCCGGCTCGCCCTCATGCGCCCCGGCCTCATCGGCGGCGCGTTCATGCTCGGCTATGGGCTGGCGCGCATCTTCTGCGAGTTTTTCCGCGAGCCCGACGGCACGCTGTGCGACCCGCTCGGCATCACGAACCCGACGTCCATCTGCCACTCGATCTCGTTGGGCCAGCTCTATTCCCTGCCGATGCTGATCGTCGGCATCATCGCCATCATGCTGGCGCGGCCGCGCACGTCGCAGCCAGCCGGGCTGAAGGCGTGAGCACGGGCTCCGTCTCGCTGCGCGAGATCGTCGGCGGCCTGATCCGCAGCAACGGTCCGCTCGCCGTCCATGACTACATGGCGATCTGCCTCGGCGCGCCAAGCCTCGGCTACTACCGAAGTCGTAAGGCGATCGGAGGCAGCGGCGACTTCGTCACCGCGCCCGAGATCAGCCAGGTCTTCGGCGAGCTGCTGGGCCTTTGGGCCGTCGTCGTCTGGCATGCCATGGGGAGCCCGAGCGCCCTCCGCCTCGTCGAGATCGGGCCGGGCCGCGGGACGATGTTGGCCGACGCCCTCAGGGCCGCGCGCATCCGGCCGGAGTTCATCGACGCCCTGTCCGTCGATCTCGTCGAGACGAGCGAGGCTCTCCGCGGCGAGCAGCGCCGTCGGCTGGAAGGCCTCGGCGCCGAGATCGCTTGGCACGAGGCATTGGCGGCCATCCCCGCCGACCGGCCGACCGTTCTCCTCGCCAACGAGGTCATCGACGCCATGCCCGTGTTTCAGTTCGTTCGGCGGAGCGGCGACTGGCGCGAGCGCGCCGTGACGCTGGCGGCGCAAGGCGCACTGGCCTTCACCGACCGCGAGCCGTCGCCGGCCGCGGCTCGGCTTCTCCCGTTGCTCGGCCGATTGACAGCCGCCGAGGGAGATATCGCCGAATTGCGCGATCATTGCGAGCTTGCGGCCAACCTCGCCCGCCTCGCCCGGAATCCCTTCGCCGGCCTCTTCATCGACTACGGCCACGCGGGCCCCGCGGTCGGCGACACACTGCAAGCCGTGCGGCACCACG
>CAYWBX010000845.1:0-1524 GCA_964456015.1 uncultured Hyphomicrobiaceae bacterium
GGCATCGGCATCGGCGTCAACGACCCGGTCTACGCCGCGAAGTATCTTACGGACGACGACTTCGACTGCCTGCTCATTGCCGGGCGCTATTCGCTGCTTGAGCAGCCGGCGCTCGCCGAGGTTTTGCCCATTGCCGCGCGCAAGAACGTCGGCGTCATGCTCGGCGGCGTCTTCAACTCCGGCATCCTGGCGACCGGTCCCATCGCCGGCGCGCGCTACAACTACACGCCGGCGCCGGAGGACATCCTGGCCCGGGTCAGCGCCATCGAGCGCGTGTGCCGGGCGCATGGGGTGCCGCTGGCAACGGCGGCGATGCACTTCCCGCTCGGGCATCCGGCGGTCTCATCCATCGTCCTCGGCGCCGTGCGTCCCCATGAGGTCGAGCGCAACATCGCAGCGATGGCGGCGACGGTGCCGGCCGCACTCTGGGCCGACCTCAAGTCCGAGAAACTGCTGGCCGCCGACGCCCCCGTGCCGGTATGACGGCACGCGACCGAACAACGGCCGGCTGAGTTTGCCGCTGCATCCGTCACCGCGGCATGAAAAGAGATCCTAAGGAGCAGGCTTGTGGCGCGACACATGCAGCAGACCCGGCGTTTGAAGACATCGATCGGGGTGCGATACGTTCTGTGGTTCGGCGCGGCACTCGCGTTTGCGGCGTCCTGCGCGATCGCTCAGGCTGCTGGACCGCTAGCTCAACGGACCGGAGACTGCAACAACCTTGCGCCCGTCGGGGTGTTCCAGGAGATCACCCCGCCCGAAATCCGTGCGAGCATCGACAGGAACAAGAATGACGGCGGCCCGTTCGCAATCGCGGTCGATCCGATCAACCACGGCAACGTGTACGTTGGCACACGCGCTGCCAAGCTCTGGAAAACTACGGATTGCGGAGCATCCTGGACGGCCATCGCCACCGGCCGGCTCGGCGCCGACGTCAACCGCGGCATGAACTGGACCCTCGTCGTCGATCCGGTCGAGCCGAATGTGGTCTACACGAACTCCGGCTATGGCGCGAACGGACTCTTCAAATCGCGCAACGGCGGCATCGACTGGGACGTGATCTGGCCGCCGCCAAGGCAGCCCGAACTTGCCAAGGCCTTTCGCTACAATTTCGTCAACGTCCTCACCATCAATCCCCAGGATCGTCATCACCTTCTGCTGACCTTTCATGAGAGTTGCCTGCCGCCCAACCCGGTGACCTGTATTGGCGAGAGCAAGGACGGCGGCGAGACGTGGCGTCTCGTCCGCAGCACCTCCCAGCTGCAGGGAGGACTGGGGCAGGTCATCTACGTCCTCGACAATCCGCAGACATGGCTGTGGGGCTCACAGTTCAATGGCTTCTGGCGCACCGAGGACAGCGGCACCGACGCGAGCGTCAACACCGACGCCTCCACCGGCACCGTGCCCGGCGCGCGCACCGAGCCGGAGATCTTCGGCATCCTCGACGCTGTGAACACTGCGGAGATCGAGCAGGGGGAGATCGCGAAGGATCGCGCCGCCGCCGAGTCCGTGAAGCAGTTCGCC
>CAYWBX010000846.1:0-1519 GCA_964456015.1 uncultured Hyphomicrobiaceae bacterium
GGTCGACAAGCCGGCGGCTGCGGAAAAAGCTCCCGTCGCCGAGAAGGTGTCGGGCGTCGAGCTTGCGCGCCGGGCCATCGAGGACGGCAAGGCCGAAGGGGTCGACCGGCTCCGCGGCCTTGGCGCCGGGCAGCTTGCCAGGTTTGCCGAACCGGCGCTTGCCGCGACCACCCCGAAAGCGGCGGCAGGCCCGCAGATGACGGTGCTCAACGCGCCGCGGCCCGAGGCCGAGAACCGCCCCGAGCGGCCGGACACGGCGGAGCGGGCGGCAAAGGCGGAGCGGCCGGCGCAGGCCGAGAAGCCAGCGAAGAGCGAGAAGCCGGCGCAGGTCATGACCGCTTCGGCCGGCGGCCTTGCGGCCAAGTCGCTGCCGCCGGCGGTGGCCGGCACCAAGTGCCGCGTTTGGACGGCGAGCTATGGCGGCCAGCGCGCGATCATCATCCGCTCGCAGTCGGACGGTGCGATCAACTACACGGTGCTCGACGTCAACGAAGGGTCGGAGAAGCGCGAGGCCGAAGCCTACATCGCCGCCTATGCCAAAGGCGGGGTCGTGGCGCACGAGTTCGCCAGTCAGGCGCAGGCGCTGGACAAGGCTTTCGATCTGTGCCCCGAAGGCTGATCGGATCATTGCTTTGGGTCCGCCGCGCGCCGGGTTGGCGAGCCCCGCATCCAGAACGTGAGGGCGCGAGGACGAGGCCGATGCGTCGGAGGGTGCGAATGCGGCCGTGGCGAGCGCGGGCTGCGGCGGTCTGGTGTGGCGGCTGGCTCGCGGCGCTCGCGGCCGCGACCGGGGCGGTGGCGCTGCCCGAGATCCGGACCTCTGAGCGCAATCGCGTGCCGGCCTGCGTGACGCCCGAGCGTCTGCAGCGGTTTCTTGCCGACGGCAACGATGAGCTCTTGCCCAAGTTCCGGACCATCGCACGCCACTACAAGGAGCATGGCGAGCGGCTCGGCGTACGCTGGGACTACGCCTTCTTCCAGATGATCGTCGAGACGAACTATCTCAAGTTCCGGAACAACTCCGGCGCCGGCGACGTCTCGCCGAAGCAGAACAACTTTGCCGGCATCGGAACGACCGGCGGCGGCGTGCCCGGCGACAGCTTTCCTGATGTGTCCACGGGGGTGCTCGCGCAGATGCAGCACCTCGTCGCCTACTCGGGCGAGCGTGTGGCGCGGCCGGTCGCCCATCGTACGCGGGAGAAGCAAGACGAGATTGTGGCGAAATCGCTGGCGCTCGGGCGCCCTCCGACCTTCCGGGATCTTGCCGGGCGATGGGCCTCCGACCGGCGCTACGGGCGCACGATCGAAAGCGTCGCGAGCCGCTTCCGCCAGGCCTACTGCAGCGGTCCCGAGCCGCCGCCTGCGCCTGAGGTGACCGCGCGCGCTGCGGGTGGACCGCCGGCCCGACAAACGTCGTCTGGGCCGGAGGGCAAGAGAGGTCGGGCTGCCGCCTCGACGGGCGGGACTGCCGCCGAGCGGCCGGCGATGACGGCCTCGACGGCTGCGGCGGGGACACGGC
>CAYWBX010000847.1:0-1518 GCA_964456015.1 uncultured Hyphomicrobiaceae bacterium
GGATCGGCGACGGCCGGTCGCTGTGGGCGGACGGCTACATCTCGACCATCAACGAGACGGCACAGCGTCACGGCGGTCTCGTCGGGCAAAGCACGCGGGAGTTCGTGGCGCGAATGCTGGCAGCCCGCCTCGCATCGCTCGGGCGGTAAGCGCATCCGGCGACAAGCGCCGGACAAACGACGTCAGATGACAAACGGGACACCGGGAACGCAGGAGGCTCGGCACATGCCGGAAATGGGGCTCAAGGGCAAAGTCGCAATTGTGACGGGCGCAGGCTCGCGCGCCGATGGCATCGGCAACGGACGTGCGGCGGCGATCCTGCTTGCGCGCGAAGGGGTGAAGGTTGCGCTGATCGACTCGGTCGCAAAGAACGCCGAGGCGACGAAAGCGATGATCGACAAGGAAGGCGGGACCTCCATGGTGGTCGCCTGTGACGTGACCGATCCGAAGTCCTGCGAGGCGGCGGTCGCGACAACGGTTGGCGCCTGGGGGCGGCTCGACATCCTGGTCAACAACGTGGGCGTTGGCGGCACCGGCGGCACGGCGGTGACGCTCAACCTCGAGGACTGGGATCGCGACATGCGCATCAACGTCACGTCGATGATGCTGATGGCGCGCTACGCGATCCCTGAGATGCGCAAGCTCGGGGCAGGCTCCATCGTCAACATCGCCTCCGTCGCGGGCCTGAGAGGCGGGCACACAGGGCTCATGTATCCGACGTCGAAGGGTGCCGTCGTCAACATGACGCGGGCGATGGCGGCGCATCACGGTCCGGAAGGGATTCGCGTCAATTGCATCGCGCCGGGCATGGTCTACACGCCGATGGTCTATGCCCGCGGCAACGGCATGAGCGAAGAGCTGCGCGAGGCGCGGCGCAAGCGCTCGTTGTTGCAGACCGAAGGGACCGGCTGGGATATCGGCAACGGCGTCGTGTACCTTTGCTCGGACATGGCGCGGTGGGTGACGGGGGTCGTGCATCCGATCGATGCCGGGGCCACGGCGGGGAGCCTCGAGAACCCGTCGCCGCCGCCGGACAAGCGATGAGGCGCTGCTCGCACCCCGCGCGTCGCGACTCTTCAGCGGGTGCGTGCTGCCTTCCGGCGGGTCTTTACAGCTGCGGCGCTACGGTGCGGTCCGCGACGTGCGCGGGACGACCGTCCGGCATGGCGGCGCCGGTCCCTGCGGTTCGCTCCGCGCCGCCTGGCGCTCCCCTCAGCGGGGAAGCGCCGCTCACAGCGCGCTCACGCATTTGTGTTTCGAACCGATCCGATTTCTATTGCGCCCACCATCTGAACGGTGTACAAGAACACCATGAGGCGCCGGTATCAACCCCTCCCGTCGCCGTAACCGAACAGATTGGAGACTGACGATGAAGAAGACCCTCATGATGGCGCTGGTTGGCGGTGCGATGATGGCAGCCTCGGCGTTCACCTTCTCGAGCACGGCGGATGCTGGCTACCATCACCGCCACTTCTACAAGCCCCAGCCGTTACGCACGCTGGAGGAAATCCGCGCTGA
>CAYWBX010000848.1:0-1501 GCA_964456015.1 uncultured Hyphomicrobiaceae bacterium
TGTTCGGCTCGAGCTTCGTGCTGTCGAGCTACCTGTTCGCGGTCGCCACCTGGGCGACGCACCGCAAGGCCTTGCAGGCCGCTCGGTCAGCGGGCACTGCGACCGGACTTGCCAACAGCGCGCAGGTGCTCCCGAACGAGGCGCGGTGATGCGCATTCGGTATTTTGTTGCCGCCCTTGCATCTCTGGTGCTGCTTGGTGCGCTCGAGGCATCGGCGCAGGCCGATCCGCCACGGGCGCAGGCCCCGGCAGCGGAGACTGCCTCCACCGGCGGGTCAAATGCGCCGGCAAGTCCTTCGGCCGGTACACTGTGCGTCGTCCCGCGCGAGATGGTGCGCTTCAAGTTCGCACTGCCGAACCTGATGCGTGCGGTGGCCAAGGGCGACACCATTGAGATCATCGCGCTCGGCTCGTCTTCGACGGCGGGCAGCGGCGCGTCGTCGCCTTCCGCGTCCTATCCGGCGCGGCTTGACGTCGAGCTCGACCGGCGGTTTCCCGGCAAGGACTTCCGCGTCGCCAATTACGGCACCGGCGGGATGCTGGCGCGCGACATGCTCGAGCGCATCCACGAGCATATTGCGACCTTGCCGAAGCCACCGGCGCTGGTGATCTGGCAGACCGGCGTCAACGACGCCGTGCAGGACGTGGGGGTTGCCGAGTTCGCCGCCATCCTTAAGCGCGGCATCCTAGATTTGCGCTCCGCCGGCATCGACGTAATCCTGGTCGACATGCAGTTCTATCCGCGCTCGGAGCGGGTCGCCGTCTACGGCGACTATCTGAAGGCGATGCGCAAGGCGGCCGAGGACAACCGCGTCGCGCTGTTCGCGCGCTATAACGTCATGAAGCATCTGATCAAGAGCGGGCAGCACACGCCGGAGGAACTGCTCGCCCCGGACAATTTTCATCTGAACGATCTGTCCTACGGCTGTTTGGCCGAGCTTCTTGCTGATTCCATCGAAGAGCAGCTCAAAGGGGGCCGCGTCACGGCAAGCCAGCTCAGTCCGACACCCGATGCGCAGGTGACGCGAAAGGCCGGCATCACCCCTTGATCGGCACGGTGCGGTCTACAGCGATCTCGGTGAGGGAAAGCTTGCAGCGCACCGCAATCGCCTCGACGCCGGCAGCGACGGCCCTGTCGAAAGCCGTCCCGTAGCCGGGATCGACATCGCGCGCGAGCGAGAGGCTTCGCGCATCGTTGCGTTGAATCAGAAAAACCATCACAGCGCGGTGACCGGCGCGCACCATCTCAGTCATTTCCGCGAGATGCTTCGCCCCGCGCTCCGTCACGCTGTCGGGGAACTCGGCGAGGCCCGCCCGGCGCATCATGTGCACGTTCTTGATCTCCACGTAGCAGTGACCTTTTTTCTCATCCTCGAGCAGGATGTCGATCCGGCTGTTCGCACCGTATCGCACCTCGCGTCGCATCGTTCGGTACCCCCGGAGGTCGCGGAGCCTTCCCGCTTCGATCGCCTCGGCGACGAGCCTGTTCGGGTGTGCGGTGT